>JBJEOX010000070.1:0-3632 GCA_051880935.1 Ruminococcus sp. | reverse complement strand
GACTGTGCCGCCTCTTCAAGCGTTGAACGGAATGCTTCAACAAGGTGGTGCGGCAGTCTGCGAACAAGACCAACAGTGTCAATCAGCATTACCGTTACGCCGCTCGGCAGTCTGAGCGCACGTGAGGTCGGGTCAAGCGTAGCAAAAAGCTTGTCCTGTGCAAGCACGCCTGCATCGGTTAAGTAATTCATCAGCGTTGACTTTCCTGCGTTTGTGTAACCGACGATTGCAACGGTGATTACGCCGTCTTTTTCTCGCCTTTTTCTAAGCATACTGCGGTGCTTTTCAAGGTCAGAGAGCTCCTCTTTCAGCGTTTCCATTCTTCGCCTTATGTGACGTCGGTCGGTTTCAAGCTTTGTTTCGCCCGGACCTCTTGTGCCGATACCGCCGCCGAGCCTTGACATCGCAATTCCCTTTCCCGTAAGTCGAGGAAGCATATACTTCAGCTGTGCAAGCTCAACCTGTAGCTTGCCCTCCTTTGAACGTGCTCTCTGAGCAAAAATATCGAGAATAAGCGTTGTGCGGTCAATTACTCTGACGTCGGTTTCGGCTTCCATATTTTTAATCTGAGTAGGCGAAAGCTCGCTGTCGGCTACGATTAAATCAATCTCCTGCGCTTTGCAGATTTCGGTGATTTCGGCAAGCTTGCCCGTTCCTACATACGTAGCACTTTCAACCTTGTTCAGGTTCTGCGTTACCGAGAAAACAGGGTCAGCGCCTGCGCTTTTTACAAGCTCAAACAGCTCCTCAAGAGAAGCCTGAGCGTCGTATTCTCCCGTATCAACGCTGACAAGCAGTGCACGGGTAATTTTTTCTTCATTACTTTTAAGTTCCATAGTATGTCCTTTATTATATGTTTTGTTAAATAAATTTAATTACGAATTCCGAATTACGCATTCCGAATTAAATAATGGCTTTACTATTTTTCCAATTAGTAGTATAATATATCAGTATTAATTTGTAAATGACAGACTTTACAATTTATCAAATATTTTTCCGAGGTCTTATATATGGATAAAAAATATGACGTCATTATCGTCGGCACAGGTGCGGCAGGCTTATATGCGGCGCTGAATTTTCCAAAGGACATCAGCGTTCTGCTTGTTTCAAAGCGTGATTTGCCGCTTTCAAACAGCTCGCTTGCTCAGGGCGGTGTTGCCTGCGTGCTTGACACCGTTCACGATAACTACAAGCTTCATATCAACGATACGCTGATTGCAGGAAAGTACAAAAACAACCTCTCCGCCGTTGAAAAGCTCGTTTCCGAAGGTCCTGCCGATGTAATGAAAATCAAGGAGCTGGGCGTTGATTTCGACCTCAACCCCGACGGTACTATGTGCAAAACTCTTGAAGCAGGTCACAGCCGCCACAGAATTGTTCATCACAAGGACTCAACAGGCAAGGCTATTGTTGACGGACTG
The DNA here is from genome assembly GCA_051880935.1 of Ruminococcus sp. Classification (GTDB taxonomy): domain Bacteria; phylum Bacillota; class Clostridia; order Oscillospirales; family Acutalibacteraceae; genus Ruminococcoides. The sequence goes on along the minus strand of JBJEOX010000070.1, from coordinate 2,211 downwards.
ATTGACGTTGTGCGCACTCTGCCCAATGTTACTATTTGCGACAATGCGCTTGTATATTCAATCGACAAGGCTCTGCACGGCTTTTACATCAGCATTTTAAAGGACGGCAAAAGCTTTCATTACGGCTGCAGCTACTGCCTGCTTGCAACGGGCGGAATAGGCAGAGTTTATAAATACACGACAAATTCCGCAATTGCAACAGGTGACGGAATTGCGTTTGCCTATTTGCTCGGCGCAAAGATAAGCCACCTTTCACGTGTGCAGTTTCACCCCACCGCTTTTGCCGCCGACAAGGACAGAGAGCGTTTCCTGATAAGCGAGGCTGTTCGTGGCGAGGGCGCTGTTCTTCTCAACTGTAACGGAGAACGCTTTGCCTTTGACTATGACAGCCGAGGCGAGCTTGCTCCTAGGGACGTTGTTTCAAACGCAATTATCAGAGAGTCGATTAAGACCAAAAGTGAGAAATTCTACCTTGACATTACGGACAAGCCTGCCGAGTTCCTCAAAGAGAGATTCCCGATGATTTATTCGAGATGTCTTGAAGAGGGCGTTGACATTACCAAGGACAGGATTCCCGTTTTTCCGTGCCAGCACTACCTTATGGGCGGAATCAACGTTGACCTTGACGCAAAAACCTCGATTGACGGACTGTACGCCGCAGGAGAATGTGCTCACACAGGCGTTCACGGTGCAAACCGTCTTGCAAGCAACTCACTGCTTGAGGCACTTGTATTTTCACGCTCTGCTGCTCAGGACATTACCCGCAGAATTGAAAAATACGGCAGAAAGCCGCTTGGAAACGAGCCTGCTTACAAACCTACCCTCGGCAAGCCTATTCCTCACGGTTATCGTTCGCAGATAAGAGAAATTTTGCAGGATACTTACTTTGTAATTCCGAAGCCTGATAAATACGACGAAAGCTATGAAAAAGTTGAAAAAATAGTTGACGCACTTTTCAGCGAGGACTACGAAATCACATCTGACCTTGTTGAAGCCAGAAGCATTGCAATTGTTGCAAGCATAATTCTTGAAGAAGTACGGGAGGGCATTAATCTATGATTTTAAACAGCATTTACGTTGACAACCTTATCAAAACAGCACTGCTTGAGGACATTAACTACCTTGACACCACAACAGATTATCTCATTGACGAGGAGCAGGAAAACACAGCAAAATTCCTTGCAAAAAGCGACGGTGTGCTCTGCGGTCTTGAAGTTGCATTAAGAGTTTTTGAAATTTTACAGCCGACAGGTTTTGAGGTAAAAACCTATAAAAAAGACGGCGACAAGCTTACAAAAGGCGACATCATCGCAGAAATTCACGGCAAGACAAGAACGATTTTAAAGGGCGAGCGCACGGCTCTTAACCTTATTCAGCATATGAGCGGTGTTGCAACGGCAACAAGCAAGGCTGTTGAGCTTGTAAAGGGCACTAACGCATCAATTGCCGACACAAGAAAGACTCTCCCCGGATTAAGACCTCTGCAAAAATACGCAGTAACTGTCGGCGGCGGCAGAAATCACCGCTACAATCTTTCCGACGCCGCAATGCTGAAGGACAACCACGTTGACGCAGGCGGCGGAATAGCAAACGCAGTTGCAAAGCTCAAAACAAAGCTCGGTCATATGACAAAGATTGAGCTTGAGGTAAGAAATCTTGACGAGCTTCAGCAAGCTCTTGACGCTAAGGTTGACGTAATTATGCTCGATAATATGAGCACAGAGATGATGAAAAAGGCTGTTGAAATCACCGGCGGCAGAGCATTGCTTGAGGCAAGCGGCGGAATCACAGACGAAAGACTGCGTGAAATTGCAGAAACAGGCGTTGACATTATATCAATGGGCGCACTCACTCACTCTGTAAAAGCGTTTGACATTTCTCTCAAAATTGCAGACTGATAAAATACGGGAACAGCACACGTTGTTCCCAACATTATTATTAAATCTGATTATCCCTTTAATTCAGGCTTTTAATTCAGGATTATTAGATGAGATAAACCATAATTTGTCGAGTGCCTCGACGGGCAAATCGAGTGGAAAAGTCGGATTGCATGGATAAAGCGGTTGCCCGAATTATAGATTGATATATCGGTAACGTTTCGGGACGTGTAGGAACCCGTCCCCTACGAAATTAAATACAAACGTTTCCTGTATAGCCGTAGTACATTGTTAAGACTAAAATTACACATATTGTATGAATATAAAATCAGCT
>JBJEOX010000069.1:0-3647 GCA_051880935.1 Ruminococcus sp. | reverse complement strand
TTAAAATTCGGGCATCCGTTTTTTCAAAACAATCCGATTCTTCCACTCGATTTGCGTGCCGAGGCACTCGGCTAAATTATCGTTTAATTCACTTAAATAAACAACTGTATTCTATTTGCGTATTAAAGTACGTCAGGACTTTCCGGACAGTCCTCCCGAGCTTTCAGTCATATATTACACCCTCAAAATGACTCTAAAGTGACTGCAAAAATAAATCGGGCAACCAGGTCACGAATCACAACGACCTGTCTGCCCGAATTTAATTGTTCATTGTTCATTGTTAATTGTACTCACATTTCCGACATTTCTTCAAGACGTTCTCGGTTTTTTATGATAATTTTTCTGTACGCCGTCGAAATATCGCCGTTTGCGGAAAACTTTCCGAGCGTTTTGCTTACCGTCACCCTCGACACGCCCACTGCGGCGGCGATTTCCTCGTGAGTAAGACTCACTCGTCCGTCCTTTTCGCTTTGCAGAAGCAGTCGTGCGATTCTTGCGTCAGCCTGCAAAAACGTCATTGAGTCAAGCTGAGCGGAGAGCAGGCGGATTCTGTTTGACAGGATTTCAAGCAGTTCAAACGCAAGCTTTGGGTGCTTTGCAAAGAGATTTGTAAGCGTCTGCTCGTCAATCATAACTACCTCGCAGTTTGTGACGGCTCGTGCCGAGCTTACCCTCGGCTTTTTGTCAAAAAAAGCTCCCTCGCCCAGAAGCTCGCCCTTTGATGCGGTGTTGAGAGTCTTTTCCATTCCGTCAATTGACGTCATAAACACGCTGACTCTGCCCTTTTTCAGATAGCAGAATGTGCTTGCCAAATCCCCCTGACGGTAGATTATCTCGCCCTTAGCAAAATTTCGCACAGTCCCCAGCGACTCAAAAATCTGTTGCATATCCTTCTTCGTTTCCGTTCCCGAATGCGATAAATTAACGCCCTGCAAAACCTCACCCCCGACTATATCGAATAAACCCCACGAGCCAAATTATTGCTCTAAAACTCGTGGATTAAAATTAAAGCAATTATTTATTCTACAAGATTTCCTGAAAATGTTCAATAACATTCATAAAGTGTTTTTCTGTATTCACACAAATTAAAATCAAGAATTTCAATATACGGCTTTGAATTTTCATATGTCCACATCTGAATATAAGCAGGAGTTACTTTGAAAAGCCTCTCTCTGTTCAGCGAGGAATACTGCTGATATGAATAACTATAATGTTTTTCGTACAGTTCAATAAATTTTTTGTTATCCAAAGGCTTTCCAAGCTCCGTACAAATACCCTCAATCGATATATTATCACAGCACAGGGAAACATTGGGGTTGTTTTTAATCTGACTGTACTTTCTGAAATTTTTATCGGTCTGAAAATAAAACTCGCCCTCAAAAATAATCACGCTCATCATTCTTGAGGTCACTTTATCCTGATAAGACGATGACAGCACCATATTTTTACTTTCGCGGAAATTCGAAAATATTTCTACTTTCTTAAATTCAAAACTATCCATTTAATAATCTCCTGAAAAATTATATACGAACGTTCAGAATCTTATAAATATCCGTCAGCGTTTTGTTGTCAAAATACTTTTTCAATTCAAAAAACGCTTTCCATTTCTGCACCGTGTAATCGTTGAAGCCTCGGCGCATAACGACATCTACAAGCCTTTTTTCAATAAACGCTGCACCGCTTGGAAAGGAAATTGCATCACAAAGCTGAATTAATCTGTCGTAATCGTCATACTCCCTATTTTCAAGAAAAGACAGTATAAATTCAGTTTCGTTCTTGTTGCAGTCGTTTTTGCCGTTATAGGATTTTATATTTTTGTCAGGAAATGAGTGCGTAAGGCATATTCGTGCACTGTCGTCATAGCCCATTGAAATCATAAAATTATAGCCGTCTATGATATGCTTCATATCCGTAACGCCCTCTCGCCTGCCGATATCGTGGAGCAAACCAAGAACATAAGCGTATTCGGGATTTAAGCTATCGCATTTTTCGGCAATCGCCCTTGCGCAAAAGCCTGCTGTTCTGTTATGCGCAATCCACAAACCCGAGTTCAGCCTTTCGGCTTCTTTTAAAAACTTTTCAGCATCTGAAACAGACGGCACTTTCATAAAATTTCCTCCGCTATATAAAATTAACCGTTAAATTTCAAAGTCATTCCTGCTCCAAAACCTTATCCAACAGATTCAATCCGTTGTCATAAGATGAACTTACTTCACTAAAGATATCATTGTAAAACGAGATTGCCGACTTCTGTCTTTGCTTTGCAATTTCGTTGCCTTTTTTGGTGTAGAAACGTGCATACAGCTTTTCTAACTTATACTTGTATTCATGAAAAAACGACGGTTTTGTGTCGTCCTCGCCGTCAGAAACACGTCCGTCAGGCGACAGCGAATATAACGACTCCCCAACAAACCCCTTATAAAACAGCGTTCTTGCAATTCCAATCGTGCCTGTTGTGTCAATTTTATCCGCATCAAACAGAATTTTTGCCTCAATCGACTGCGGAGGATTATTTTGTCTGAAACGGTGAGTCAGAATACAATGCTTTACTTTCTCTGCAAATTCAACTGCAAAGCATTTTTCAATAAGAAATCTATACGCTTTATCTGCCCCGACTGCTGCGTGACAAAGTGCAGGATTTTCGAACTGCTCCTTTCTGCCTATGTCATGGAGTAAACAGGCTGAAATCAGCACATCATAATCTACATTCTGTTCGGTATCGCTATTTCCAGAGCGTTATAAAGCACCCGGTAAATATGGTCTTTGTCGTGTGCGCTGTCGCCCATACATTCAAGCATATAATTTTCAAGCAATTCAAATTTTTCTCTGTTCATTTTGTTTCCCGTTTCTGTCATAAATGCTACAGTATTTTGTTCTGCCCGTCACGAATAAAAGGATAATTAACTTCACTGTCCAGAAGTGATTTATAAGCATTTACTTTTCTGAAAGTATTACCGAGCATTTCACGTTCTCTGTACGTGCGTAATTCGTTCATATCAAATTCTGCGTAGAAAAGTCCCTCAGTTTCAGCGTCGGCAAACAAAAGAGTGTTGTCGACACACCGTCCTTCGCTGTCCCAGCAAATCGGAGAAAACGCACAGGAATTACCCGCATTAGCACCGTCAGGATTAGCCATTGCAACACCGCACATATTTTCATATGCTCTTGTTGACAAAGCCTGAATACGAGGATTCATACTGCCGCAGTCATTCGGAACAAGTATAATTTCTGCGCCCTTAAGCATAAGTATTCTCGCACTTTCAGGAAATTCCCTGTCATAACAGATCATTATTCCTATTTTAACACCGTCAAAATCACAAACCTTAAACTCTTTGCCTGATTCAAGTAATTTTTCGTCAGCAAAATCGCAGGTATGAACCTTTGAATATTTCATAAGAATTTCGCCTTGTCTGCTGATTACAAACGCCGAGTTCTGAGGACTACACTTTCCTTTTGTGATAGCCGTTGCAACAAGACCGATATCAAGATTTTTTGCTTGATTACACAGTTCATAAATTAAACTGCTGTTGTCATCTAAAGCTTTATCATTTTGTAACCGTCAAATAAAGCACACATTGACATCGGAGGAAAGTGTCAAATTCAATAAACATTGCCTGAAAGCATATCAAGCACTTGTTTGTAGCCGT
>JBJEOX010000068.1:0-3650 GCA_051880935.1 Ruminococcus sp. | reverse complement strand
AAATCTTTTCAAAGCTCATAAGAGAGGTGCGTTCTGCTTCAAGCGACTCCTCCTCGCCAAGCTTTATTTCGGCGTCGCTTAGCTCTTGTACCTGAAAAGAAAGCAAGTCAATCTCTTTTAAACGTTCGCTTTCGTCGGTGTTTGCTTCATTTAATTTCTTTTTAAGAATTTTATATTCCTTGTATTTTTCACGGTAATCAGCTAATAGCTCACTGCTTTTGCCGTAGCTGTCTATGTAATCAATATGCGTTTCGGGTGAAAAAAGCTCATAGCTTTCGTGCTGACCGTGAATGTTAATCAGATACCTTGAAAGCTCCTTAAGCATTGAAACGGTTGCAGGTCTGCCGTTGATTTTGCAACTGCTTTTGCCTGATGAATTGAGCGTTCTCTGTAAAATCAGAACGCCCTCGTCATCGGAAAATCCGAGTTCTTCAAGCTTAGCTATTACATCATCATTGATATTTTCAAACTGTGCGCTGACAAACGCAGACTGCTCCCCGGTTCTGATTATATCCTTTGATGTGCGCTGTCCCATTATCGCATTGATTGCATCAATTATGATACTTTTACCTGCGCCTGTTTCACCCGTCAGCACGTTTAGTCCGCTGTTAAAATCTATTGATGTTTTTTCAATTACGGCTATGTTTTCAATATATAAAGTCTGTAGCATTTGCAATTCACCTTGTTTAAATAAGCTTTTTTAGTTCTTCCGTAAGATTTACGGCAAGCTGTGAGCTTCGGCAGGCTATGAAAATCGTGTCGTCTCCTGCGATTGTTCCTACAACGGCTTTGTAGTCGTTTGAATCAAGTGCCGCACAAACAGCCTGCGCCATTCCGCTCAGCGTTTTGATTACTACGATATTCTGTGCAAAATCTATTGAATTTACCGAAGAAGCAAATAGAGAAGAAAAGTTTGAACGGATATCCGTTGAATTTTTTGCGGCGGAAACATAGCGATATTTTCCGTCCGAGCCGAGAGTTTTTACAAGGCGCAAATCCTTGATGTCGCGGGAAATTGTCGCCTGGGTTGCCTTGTAGCCCTCGTCCCTGAGGCGAGCAAGAAGCTCGTCCTGAGTTTCAATCGGGTATTCGGAGATTATGTCAAGAATTTTAGCGTGGCGTCTTGATTTCATCAGATTTCCCTCTCTTTCAGCTTTTCGTTGAGTTTTCTGTAAAAGTTACGTTTATTTATAGAAACAAATTTAAGTTTTAAATCGGATTTTCTGATTTTTACTGTATCTTCGGCGAGAATATCGACATTTTTTTCACCGTCAATTGTCAGCACACAGCAACATTCGCTCGGGATTTTCACAGAAACGGTAAGCACCGAATTGCCGGAGAAAATAACCGAGCGTGAAAAAAGCGAGTGCGGACATACGGGAGTCATAAGAATACAGTCAAGCTGTGGTGCAATTATCGGTCCTCCTGCCGAAAGCGAATAGGCTGTTGAGCCTGTCGGAGTTGAAAAAAGCAAGCCGTCTGCACGATATTTTGCAATTTCTTCATCATCAAGAGTGACCTGCAAATCGATGATTTTTGAAAGCTGGCCACGTGCAATTACAGCATCATTTACTGCAAGGTAATTCTTTGAAACTCCGTTTTTGATTACTTCAACGTCAAACAAAATGCGTTCTTCAACCGAATAATCACCGTTAAGAATTCGTGTCAGCTCACTGATTCCGTCAATCTCAATGTCTGCGGCAAAGCCGAGTCTGCCAACATTTACTCCGATTAACGGCTTGTCAAAGCTTGCGGCATACTTTGCGGCATGGATAATTGTTCCGTCGCCGCCGACGGTTATCGCAATATCGCATACTTTGAAAAGCTCTTCGATTGTATCTGTAAAGGAAATCTTAACGCCCTTATAAAATGGAACACATTCGGAAAGCATATATACCTCTGCATTTTTGGAAAGCATAAGCAGAGATATTTCACCTGCGCAGGAAATTGCTTCTTCTTTTGAAAGATTTACAACAACGGCTGTTTTCATAAAATCACCTATTATTTATCAAGTGCATTGTGCGATTTTTCTACAAGCTGTTTCGGAGTGACGTCTGTGTAGGATTTCGGGTCGTCGCTTTTACGAAGGTGTATGAGATATTCAATATTGCCCTCAGGACCCTTTATCGGAGAAAAGTCAAGATTCAATACGTCAAATCCGTTATCAAGGCAGAAACTAAAAATGTTTTCGACAACCTCAATATGTACAGACGGGTCACGCACAACTCCCTTTTTGCCTACCTTTTCACGTCCTGCCTCAAACTGAGGTTTTATAAGGCATACAGCCTGAGCATTTTCAGCCATAAGCTCTCTTGCAACAGGCAGGATAAGTTTAAGTGAAATAAAGGAAACGTCAACAGAGAAAAAGTCAATTTCATCAGGCACCTGCTCACGTGTAACCTTTCTCATATTTGTGCGTTCAAGGTTTACCACACGTTCATCATTGCGGAGCTTCCACGCAAGCTGACCGTAGCCTACGTCGATTGAATAAACCTTTTTTGCTCCGTTTTGAAGCATACAATCGGTGAAGCCGCCTGTCGAGGCACCGATATCCATAGTAATTTTATCTTTTAAGTCAAAGTCAAAATTATTGATTGCTTTTTCAAGCTTTAATCCGCCTCGGCTGACATACTTCTGCGTATTGCCCCTTACCTCTATTTTTGCATTTTCATCGTAAGTTGAGCCGCATTTGTCAGCTTTTTGATTGTCAACATACACCTGACCAGCCATAATTACGGCTTTTGCCTTTTCACGGCTGTCGGTGAAGCCCTTTTCGTAAACTAGTATATCAAGTCTTTTTTTCATTTTCAGTTTGATTTTCTCCCAAATTCTTTGTAATAACGTCAACCATTCCCTTGCTGTCGAGCTTTAGCATTGCAAGTGCCTCGGAAACCGACATCTGCTTTACAAATTTATCGTTTATCGCCTTTATATGATAATCACCGTTAAATTTAGTTCTCTGGAGCAAATCGGAAAAATTACGGGCAATTCCGCCGTTCTTTATTCCCTCTTCAAAGAACCATACGTTTTCAAAGTCAGACGCAAACTCAACGGCTTCATTGTTAATCGGTCTTATTTTGCAGAGCTTTAAAATGCAGATTTCAATTCCGCTTTCTGCAAGCATTTCCTTTGCACGGCAGGCATATGAAAAAAGTCTGCCGTAGGTTATAAGAAGATTTTTACATTCCTTATTGCCGTAAATATCGTAGTCAATGCTCTCTTCACCGTAATCATCGGGGCAGTAAAGCTCTCCTCCTCGGGGATAACGCACAACAGCAAGGCTGTCGCACATATATATTGCTGTTCCGAGAGCTTTTTTGAGTCCGATAAAATAAGACGGTGAAAAAATAGTTGTATTCGGGATTGAATTGAGCATTGAAACGTCAAATACGCCCTGATGCGTTTCACCGTCACTACCCACAATTCCTGCTCGGTCAACGGCAAGCACAAGATGAATATTGCCAAGTGCCGCATCGTGTATAAGCTGGTCATAGGAACGCTGTAAAAAAGTGGAATAAACAGCAAAAACAGGTCGCATTCCTCGTGAAGCAAGTCCACATCCGAAAGTTACTGCGTGTTCCTCGGCGATTCCTACGTCAAAAAATCTTTCCTTATACAGTTTTGAAAAGTCGCCGAGCCCTGTTCCCGTT
>JBJEOX010000067.1:0-3654 GCA_051880935.1 Ruminococcus sp. | reverse complement strand
ATCAATTACCTCTTATACAAAAATTTGGGGCAAACCGGATACAGTATGCCCCTTTTAATTACTTTTTTACTTTTAAGTGTAAAAGCTTTTCCTTAATTCCGACTGGACCGAGCACTATAAAAACAACCGAAAAAACGGCTGAAATTACAAGCAGAGCAAGCAAAACGGGATTAGCGCAAAAGAACAGAAAAATCCCGTAAAGCACGTCAAAATCGAGGAAGAATATTACGGCTGTAATTGCCGCCGCAATTGACAGAACAAGCACCGCCCCTGCCGCAGTGTCTTTGGCATCTCGTATAAGCGGCTCGTATCTGTCACAAACCAGATTGCAAAGCTCCTCGATACAGGTGTTTACAATTTCGGCAAACATAATAAGGGCAATAAGAATAATCAGCAAAGCCGTCTGTGCCGCCGAAAAATTGTAAAAAAGCGAAAACAGCAGAACGTAAAAGCCTGCAACCATATGAAACCTCATATGGCTTTCACTTTTTACCGTGTACCATATGCCCCGAAAGGCGCATTTAAAGCTTAAAATCTGCTTTTTCATATCAAATCAAGGCGTCATCAACTATGTAGCTTGATGATGCGGGAAGTCCGAGCTGTTCCATAATAAGCTCTTCCTTTTCTCTCATTCTTACTTTTTCAAGGTTCTCCATATGGTCGTAGCCGAGAAGATGCAGAACGCTGTGAGCTGTGAGATAGCCTACCTCTCTCTGGAGCGAATGACCGAAAAGCTCAGCCTGATCTCTTGCCTTTTCCATTGAAATTACAACGTCGCCTAAAATCTTTGCGCCTGTTTCCATATCGGTATCGTAAACGCCGTTTTCGCCCATCGGGAATGAAAGTACGTCTGTTTCAATATCCTTGTTGCGGTACTGCTTGTTAAGCTCTTTTATTCCTTTATTATCGGTAAAGGTAACGCTGATTTCGGCAGGTCCCTCAAACTTCTCCATCTGAAGCACTGCGTTACAGCAACGGCGCACAAGCATTCTTATTCCCGTAGGGATTTTAACTGTCTTTTGTTTGTTCGTTATCACTACTCTTATTTTGTTGTCTGCCATTTTAACCATTCCTTTCAATAAATTATTATTTAAAACATCTGAAACATAACCCGATACCCTGTTGTGTTATGTTCTTGTATTTTCGTATTTTGCGTAAGCCTTGATAATATCCTGAACGAGTCGGTGACGCACAACGTCACGCTCGTCAAAGGTGCAACTGCCTATTCCCTCAATATTTTTCAGGATTTTAATGCAGTCTTTGAGTCCGCTTTTGGCTCCTCTCGGCAAATCAATCTGCGTAATGTCGCCTGTAATTACCATTTTGGAGTTAAAACCCAGACGGGTCAGAAACATCTTCATCTGCTCGGGCGTGGTGTTCTGCGCTTCGTCAAGAATGATAAAGCTGTCATCAAGCGTTCTGCCTCGCATATACGCAAGCGGAGCAACCTCAATATTGCCACGCTCAACGTATTTCTGATACGTTTCTGCGCCGAGCATATCAAAAAGCGCGTCATACAGAGGACGAAGATAAGGGTCAACCTTGCTTTGCAAATCACCCGGAAGGAAGCCGAGCTTTTCGCCTGCTTCAACGGCAGGGCGAGTTAAAATGATACGGTTAATCTGCTTACTGCGAAATGCCGTAACCGCCATTGCAACCGCAAGGTAGGTCTTGCCCGTTCCGGCAGGTCCTACGCCGATTGTGATTGTGTTGTCGGCAATCATATTGCAGTAGCGTTTCTGACCGATAGTCTTGGGCTTAATCGGCTTGCCCTTTGAGGTTATGCATATGCAGTCGCCTGCAAGCTGTTCGATTTTTTCCTCGCTGTCCTCGTTAACAAGCGAAATGCAGTAGCGAATGTTCTGCTCCGAAAGCGACTCTCCCCGGTTAATAAGCCTCAGCAGGCTTTCAATCACTCTGCTCGCTTTTGAAACGTTTTCAGCCTCGCCGTCAATTTTAAGCTCGCTGTCACGGCAGGTTATGCGAACACCGAACTCCTTTTCAATAATTTTTATATTCTCGTCAAAACTGCCAAAAAGGGCAACTGCGCTTTCCATTCTATCAATATTCAGAATTTGTTCCGTAAGGCAAAACTCCTGTTTCTACAAATTTAACAAAACAATTATACCACAAATTCAAAAGAAAAACTCACAAAAAATAGTTTTTTTCACTAAAATTTTAAATTTTGTAAAATGTGACGAAAACGCAAGTCATAAAAATCTCTTGTTTGTAATATTTATTGTTACAACCTCATAACAAAGTAAAAATTACACAACATAACAGGCGTGTAAACAGCTTTGTTTTTTTTCAAAATTATCTGACTCTATGAAGACACATATATAATATGAAAAATAAAAATTAAATTTTTCAGAATTTTCTTGACAAAACAGGCTGTATGTATTATAATCTCGTTGGTGTAAAGAAATTTACTTTACACATAACTTTGCTTTTATACGGCAGGGAGCTGAAAGAATGGAAAAGAACATTGAGGTTTCACTGCTGTTTGACTTTTACGGCAAGCTTTTAAAGCCGTCGGGCAGACAGGCAATCGACCTTTATTACAACGATGATTTGTCGCTTGCCGAAATTGCCGACCAGACGGGTATCACAAGGCAGGGTGTGCGTGACAGCATAAAGCGTTGCGAACAGCAGCTTTTTGATTTTGAAAAAAAGCTCGGTCTTTACAAAAGATTCTGCGAGCTTGAAAAGGGACTTGAAGAAATTTCAGCCACCGCTCAGGAAATCTTTGACAATTCACACGACAACAAAATCAAAGCGCTTGCCGACAAAATTAAAAGTACGGCAGACGCACTTAAAGAATAAGAGGAAATTTTATGGCATTTGAAGGACTTGCAGACAAGTTAAGCAACGCATTCAAAAAACTAAAAAACAAGGGCAAGCTTTCCGAAAGTGACGTTAAGGAGGCTATGCGTGAGGTAAGGCTCGCACTGCTTGAAGCCGACGTAAACTACAAGGTTGCCAAGGATTTCACAAACAAGATTACCGAACGCGCGGTAGGTCAGGACGTTATGGAAAGTCTTACTCCTGCGCAGATGGTAATTAAAATAGTTGACGAGGAGCTTACAAGCCTTATGGGCGGCGAGGGTGCAAGAATTGAATTTGCATCAAAGCCACCGACAGTAATTATGCTCTGCGGCTTGCAGGGCTCAGGTAAAACAACGCATGCGGCTAAGCTTGCAAAAATGCTTAAGGCGCAGAATCGCAGACCCCTGCTTGTTGCCTGCGACATCTACCGTCCCGCCGCTATCGAGCAGTTAAAGGTTGTCGGCTCAAAGGCAGGCGTTCCCGTATTCGAAATGGGAACGGAAAATCCCGTAAAGATTGCAAAAGCCGCAATAAGGCAGGCAAAGGACTACGGCAACGACGTTGTAATCCTCGACACGGCAGGACGACTTCACATTGACGAGGCTCTTATGAATGAGCTTAAGGAAGTCAAGGCTGAGGTTAACCCCGACGAAATCCTGCTTGTAATTGACTCAATGACAGGTCAGGACGCCGTAAACGTTGCAAAGAGCTTTAACGAGCTGCTCGAAATATCGGGCGTAATTCTCACAAAGCTTGACGGCGACACCCGAGGCGGTGCGGCACTTTCGGTAAAGGCTGTAACGGGCAAGCCGATTAAATTTGCCGGTA
>JBJEOX010000066.1:0-3657 GCA_051880935.1 Ruminococcus sp. | reverse complement strand
AGCGAAAATGCTTTTATCCGGCGATGAAAGCTTTGACGGCGGTGTTGAAGTTACAGATCGTGCTTGTGCAGATATTCAGAAAGCCGCCGAGTATAATCCTGAATACGAATCACTTTCAGATACTCTGAATGATGTTTATTACAATCTAAAGGATTGTGCCGAAAGCATTTCCGACGCTATTGATAACCTCGAAAGTGACCCGCAAAGGCTTGAAGAAATTGAAGTAAGGCTCGATTTACTCAACCGCCTTTCAAGAAAATATAACTGCCCCTGCGATGATTTGATACCTCTTGCAGAAAAAATGCAGGCAAGGCTTGACGAGCTTGTAAATTTTGACAAAAACCGTGACGAGCTTATCGAAGTGGTTGACAGGTCTGAAAAACTGACAATGCAGGCGGCACAGAAGCTCAGCAAACACCGCAAAAAAATTGCACAGGATTTTGCCGGAAAGGTAAAAGACGAAATGAGCTTTTTAAATATGCCTAATGTCGAGCTTGTTCCGCAGTTTGAAACAACCGAATTCAATTCAAAGGGAATTGACAAGGTTGAGCTTTTAATTTCTGCAAATCCGGGTGAAACTCCGCGTCCCGTTGCAAAAATCGCGTCAGGCGGTGAGCTTTCAAGAATGATGCTTGCAATCAAAACTGTTCTTTCCTCAGCCGATACAGTCGATACGCTCATATTTGATGAAGTAGATACCGGAATTTCAGGTTCAGCCGCAGAAAAGGTAGGCTTAAAGCTAAAGCAGGTATCCGAAAACAGTCAGGTTCTCTGCGTAACACATCAGGCGCAGATTGCTTCCCTTGCAGACCATCACTATCTTATCCGCAAGCAGATTGACGACGGAAGGACATTCACCGATGTTTCCGTTCTTGACCATAATGGCAGAGTAAATGAGCTTGCCCGCATAATCGGCGGCGTAAATATTACCGAAGCCGCATTAACTCACGCAGAATCAATGCTGAGGGAATATAACAACTGATATAATTTAATGATTAAACGAAAGGTTGCTGCATTTTTTGAAATTGTGGACAGTATCAGAGCTTAACAAGGCTGAAGCCTCTGAAATACAAACTAAATATGAGCTGCCTGCAATTGTTGCAATGCTGCTCCAGATACGAAATATAAAAACACAGGAAGAAATTGAAGATTTTCTCTATAACGATTCCGAAATAGCCTCATCTTTTGAGATAAAGGATATGGATAAGGCAGTCGGTCGTATAAAAAAAGCACTTGATAATGATGAACTTATCTGCGTTTACGGTGATTACGACGCCGACGGAGTAACCTCTACTGCACTTTTATACTCTTATTTTGACGCAATCGGTGCAAACGCTATGTATTACATTCCGTCACGTGAAACAGAGGGCTACGGAATGAATAATTCGGCCGTTGATTTTCTCAAAGAAAAGGGAGTAAGGCTTATAGTCACCGTTGATAACGGAATTGCGGCTTTAAATGAAATTGACTATGCATCTTCACTTGGAATCGACACCGTTGTAACCGACCACCATATGCCGACGGGAAAGCTTCCGAATGCCTGTGCTGTTGTTGATTTGCACAGACAGGACTGCCACAGTAAATTCAAAAATCTTTCGGGAGTCGGTGTTGCTTTTAAGCTTATTATGGCTCTTGAGGGTGAATACTGCGACGTAAATTCACTCCTTGACAATTACGCAGATTTACTAAGCATAGGAACAATCGGAGATATTGTTGAGCTTAAAGGTGAAAACAGGGTGTTTGTCAAGCGAGGACTTCAAAGCATAATGAACAGCGACAGAGTAGGAATTAATGCACTTGTCGAAAACTCGGGACTTGCAGGAAAAAGCCTTACCGCAGGTAACGTGTCATTTACGCTTGTACCCCGAATAAATGCAGTCGGCAGGCTCGGACTTTCGGGAAAATCCGTTGAACTCTTGCTAACCGAAGATGAAGAACAGGCAAATGAAATTTCCTCGCAGTTATGCGAAGATAACACCGAGCGCCGACAGATTGAAGCAGATATTTTAAATAAAATAGATTTGGAAATACAGCAGAACCCCTCGCTTGTTTTTGACAAGATAATCGTAATTGACGGCGAAAACTGGCATCAGGGAGTAATCGGAATAGTTGCCTCACGCATTAAAGATATTTACGGAAAACCGACAATTGTAATATCACGCTGCGGCGACTTGGCAAAAGCATCGGGCAGAAGCGTTGAGGGATTTCCTCTTTGTGACGCAGTATTTGCCTGTGCCGATTTGCTTACTCATTACGGCGGTCATCCTATGGCTGTCGGATTGTCGCTTGAGAGCAAAAACATTTCTTTATTCCGAAAAAGAATTAACGAGTTTGCAAATTCGTTCAGCAATATGCCGTTTGATAAGCTTAATATTGAATGTAAGCTCAATCCTGCATTTATCAGCGTTGACCTTGTAGAGTCGCTTTCTTGTTTACAGCCCTTTGGTGCAGGTAATCCAACGCCGATTTTCGGGCTCTACAAAATGACTCTTGATAATATTATTCCATTATCGAATAATAAACACCTGAAACTTGTACTTTCCAAAAACGGCGCTGTAATTAATGCGCTTTACTTTTTTACCACAACCGAGGAATTTCCCTATCAAAAGGGAGATGTACTTGATCTGGCTGTAACGCTTGATACGAACGAATACAACGGCAATGTAAGTGTTTCGGTAATCGTAAAGGCTGTAAAAGCCGACAGCGATAATCCGCTTGAAATTCTTGAGAGCAACCGTATTTTTGAGGATTTCTGCCTCGGAAATCCACTTTCTAAACAGCAGCTGCTGTCAATTCTTCCGACACGTGATGATTTTGCGTTGCTTTACAGATTCCTCAAATCAAACGGAGGATATAATTTTTCTATAGATACTCTTGTACATAGGCTTGACAATAAGCTTAGTTTTGGTAAAATTAGAGTTATACTTAAAGCGATGAATGAGCTTAAGTTAATTGAAGTCACAGAAAGTATGAAATCTGAAAGTATAAGGATCAGAGAAGTTTCAGGCAAGGTGTCGCTTGACTCTGCGCCGATAATAAGAAAACTTAACGAGGGGTGTTACGGTGGGTAAATATTCAAATGTGGCTCATTATCAGGATTTTTCTGAGTTGAAGAATATTCTTGAACGTTCAGAAAATTCCTACGATATGGAAAAAATAACGAAAGCATACAATTTAGCCGAGAAATCTCACGGCGATCAGCGCAGGGTTTCGGGAATACCCTACATTCTTCACCCGACTTCTGTTGCCTGTATCGTAGCCGAGCTCGGTATGGACACCGACTCAATCTGCGGTGCACTTTTGCACGATGTTGTTGAAGATACACCCGTTATGCTTGAAGAAATTGTCAAACAGTTCGGCAGTGATGTGGCAAAGCTGATTGACGGCGTAACAAAAATTTCGAAAATTCCATACTCTACCCGTGAACAGCAGCAAGCTGAAAATATCCGTAAAATGCTTATTGCAATGGCTGACGACATCAGGGTAATCATCATAAAGCTTGCCGACAGACTTCATAATATGCGCACAATGGACTGTATGCCTGAGCAGAAACGCAGGGATAAGTCGCTTGAAAATATGCAGGTTTTTGCGCCGATTGCTCACCGCCTCGGTATCAAAACCGTCAAGGATGAGCTTGAAGACCGTTCCTTGCAGTAC
>JBJEOX010000065.1:0-3662 GCA_051880935.1 Ruminococcus sp. | reverse complement strand
ACCACCTTGAGGGCGTAATTTTCAAGGAAAAAGCAATCAGAATGTTAACGCCAAAAGAAATAGAGAAATTGAACATTTAAGATTAGCAAATTATTGTTGGTTTGTAGCGAGCGACGCCCTCGTCGCTCAAAAGGATAAACAGAAGGTAAA
This sequence comes from Ruminococcus sp., assembly GCA_051880935.1. Lineage (GTDB taxonomy): Bacteria > Bacillota > Clostridia > Oscillospirales > Acutalibacteraceae > Ruminococcoides. The sequence goes on along the minus strand of JBJEOX010000065.1, from coordinate 3,512 downwards.
ATATATGAAAATAATCTATATGGGAACTCCCGATTTTGCAGTCCCTGCACTCAAGGCTCTCGCATCTTCCGAGCACGAGGTCTGCGCCGCATTTACCCAACCCGACAAGCCGAGAGGCAGAAAGATGATTTTAACCCCTCCCGACGTAAAGGTTTGCGCACAGTCGCTCAACATTCCTGTCTATCAGCCCGAGTCTATGAAAAACAGCGACGCACTTGAAATTATCAATAAATACAACCCCGATGTAATCGTTGTTGCCGCTTACGGAAAAATTCTTCCCAAAGCAGTGCTTGACGCTCCCAAATTCGGTTGCGTTAATATTCACGGCTCACTTCTGCCGAAATACAGAGGTGCCGCACCGATTCAGCAGTCGGTTTTAAACGGTGACAGGGTAACGGGAATCACCACAATGCTTATGGACGTAGGTCTTGACACAGGCGACATTCTCCTGACCGAAGAAACAGAAATCGGCGAGAACGAAACGTCGGGCGAGCTTTTTGACCGTCTTGCAGTTCTCGGCGGCGAGCTTATTCTGAAAACTCTTTCCGCCCTTGAAAAAGGCGAAATTACTCCGCAAAAGCAGGACGAAAGCCTTGCAACACACACCTCGAAGATTGAAAAGTCGCTTTGTCCGATTGATTTTTCAAAATCCGCTTCTGAAGTTCACAATAAGGTGAGAGGCCTCAACCCCTGGCCTGTTGCAACAACAAAAATCTGCGGAAAGAACGTCAAGGTTTATTCAACAAGACTTTGCCCCAAAAGCGGCAAAAGCGGAGCAGTTCTTTCAACAAAGCCGCTTGTTGTTGCCTGCGGTGAAAAGTCGATTGAAATTCTTGAAATTCAGCCCGAGGGCAAAAAGCGCATGACAGCCGATGCATTTTTTGCAGGACACAAGCTTGAAATCGGCGATATCGTAGGACAGGAGGACTAAATATGGGATTCTTCTACGGCTTTGACTGGACATATCTTGTTTTTATCGTGCCTTGCATAATAATTACGCTGATTTGTCAGGTCAAAGTACAGTCAACCTTTTCAAAATATTCAAAAATCAGAAATTCACGCAATATTACAGGCGCACAGGCGGCTGAATACGTGCTTCGTCAGAACGGCGTTACGGGCGTGAGAATTGAACACGTATCGGGCAGTATGACCGACCATTTCGACCCGAGAACGAATGTTATAAGGCTATCTGATACGGTTTACAACAGCAATTCTGTTGCCGCTGTCGGTGTAGCCTGTCACGAAGCAGGTCACGCAGTTCAGCATGCAGAGGGTTATCTTCCGAATAAAATCAGAAGTATTATCCTGCCAATGGCAAAAATCGGCTCGCAGTTGAGCTGGATTTTAATTCTGCTCGGACTTATCTTTACCGCAAAGGTCGGTTTTGTCCTGCTTTATATCGGAATTGTTCTGTTTTCGCTGTCCGTACTGTTTACAATTGCTACACTTCCCGTTGAGTTCAATGCGTCAAAAAGGGCGCTTGAATGTATCAGATCGTCAGATTTGCTCTACGGCGATGAATATACCGGAGCAAAGCGTACTTTGCAGGCGGCTGCAATGACTTATGTTGCATCTGCACTTACGGCAATTATGCAGCTTTTAAGACTTATTGTAATTGCCCGAGGCAGAAGAGATTAAATTATATGGAGAAATAAAATGCCAAACCCGAGAAATATAGCATTCAATGTGCTGATAAAAATTGAACAGGATAATGCTTACTCAAATATTGCGCTGAATAACGCAATACGTGAAAACAAACTCTCGGGGCTTGACAGCTCCTTTGTTTCCGCACTCGTTTACGGAGTGCTTGAACGCAGAATCACACTTGATTATATTATTAAGCAGTATTCTAAAATTCCTTTAAGGAAAATTGAACTCAAAACAAAAATGATACTCAGGCTCGGAATTTTACAGCTCCTCTTTATGGACAAAATTCCCGAAAGTGCGGCTGTAAACGAGAGCGTAAACCTTGCTAAAAAGCATAAGCTTCAAAAATCCTCGGGATTTATCAACGGAATCCTCCGCAGTATTACACGTGCAGAGGAAAAGTACAGACTTCCCGATAAATCCAATAAGGTTTTATATTACTCGGTCAAGTATTCCGCACCGCAGGAGCTTGTAAAACTGTGGATTAATTCTTATGGAGAATTAAATACCGAACAGCTTTTATTATCCCTCAGCGGCAGACCGAAAATCTGTGCAAGAGTTAATACACTAAAGACCGATACAAATTCACTGATTGCAGAGCTTGCAAAGGAAAATGTAAAGGCAGAGGAAATTCCGTTCCTCAAAAACGCAGTTTCACTGACGGGAACAGGCTCAATCGAGCGTTTATCCGCCTACAAATCGGGAAAACTTCATATACAGGATGCATCTTCTCAGCTTTGCGTTGACTTTCTTTCACCAAAGCAAAGAGAGGTTATGCTCGACATCTGCTCCGCACCCGGCGGAAAATCCTTTACAGCGGCACAGTATATGGGCGACAGGGGCAAAATCTTTGCCTGCGACTTGTACGACCATAAGCTTAAATTAATATGTGACGGCGCAAAACGTCTTGGTATACACTCAATAGTAACCTCAAAGCGTGACGGAGCGTCATCGGATATTCCATTGCCGCTTGCCGACAAAATTCTCTGCGACGTTCCTTGCAGCGGACTCGGAATTCTCTCACGCAAGCCCGAAATCCGCTATAAGGATAACCTGATTACCGACGATTTGCCCGAGTTGCAGTACAAAATTCTCTGCCAAAGCGCTCAGTATCTTGCAAACGGCGGACGTATTGTGTATTCTACCTGCACGCTTAATCCTGCCGAAAACAACAAAAATGCTCAGCGTTTTCTTGAGGAGCACTCCGATTTTTACGGAGTTAAGCTTGCACTTCCGCCCCGGATAAACCGTGCTTTTGAAGAAAACGATTACGAAATTACGCTTATGCCGCACACGGCAGGCACAGACGGCTTTTACATTGCGGTATTCGGAAAGAAGGTCTGAAATTGCTCGTTGACATAAAATCTTTGAATGATGAAGAGCTTGAAAATTTCATAACAGACAGCGGTTTCCCGAAGTTCCGTGCAAAGCAGATTCGCTCGTGGCTGTCAAAAAATGTGATAAATTTTGATGAAATGCGCAATATTCCGACAAATTTAAGGGAATTTTTAAAAACAAGTAGTTACATTTTTGTTGCAAATATTGAAAAAAAACTCGTTTCAAGGTATGATAAAACGGTAAAGTACCTTTTTTCCTTTAATGACGGCGAATGTGTTGAAGCTGTAGTTATGAGCTATAAGCACGGCTGGTCAATGTGCATTTCAACTCAGGTCGGCTGTAAAATGGGCTGTACCTTCTGCGCAACGGGCAAAAGCGGATTTTCACGCAGTCTGACGCCGTCCGAAATGCTGGCACAGATTGAGGCGGCGCAAAGGGACTTGGATATAAGAATCTCAAATGTTGTGCTAATGGGAATGGGCGAGCCGCTTGACAACTTTGACAATGTTGTTAAGTTTATCAGACTT
>JBJEOX010000064.1:0-3695 GCA_051880935.1 Ruminococcus sp. | reverse complement strand
AAAAATAACTTTGATGACTTCTCAATAAAGCTCAAACGGCAAGAAGCTCAAATGAATGCATTTTGTGAGAAAACCGGATTGTTGGTTGATAATGCTCGTGTTCAAAAATACGGTTTTGGCAGGAGTACAGCGCAAAAAGCTACTTCAATTCATAATAGTTACTTGATTGATAGGGATTACAATGATATAATATATATGAAAGGCAGAATGTCTGATGTTGATGTGCGCAAGTGGTATAATGTTCACGATAAGAAAATTTATGAGCTTATTGATAAAAGCAAATCTCTTGAGGAACAAGCACGGCAAGCGCATTCTTTAAGAAATCAATATAAGTATCAAGCTCGTGAACTAATGAAAGATCAGGAAAAAAGAAAAATGCTTGATTCTCAATATCCGCTGCAAGATTTTGATTATTACTTTAATAAATATAAAACGAATAGCATTTCGGAAGAAGAAGTTTATAAAAGAATAATCGACAGTTCAATGCGTCCTAACAAAAAAGTAAATCAGAAATTGGGACTGGAGTGAGTTATATGTATCAGTATGAAATATGCAATGTTTTTGATAAAAATATTTTTGATAAACAGTGTGCTGCACTTGAAAAAAATATTAATGGAATAAATAAAACATCTTCGTTGGAAGATGTTGATGGTTCACAAATAACATTTTATGAACTTCAAAATGGAAAACAACTCAATATAGAAAATAATGTACTGTTTGGTGTAATTATTAACTCTGAGTTCCCTGTTGAGAAATATTTTAATTAAGGATATTTTGTGTAAATTAACTCAATTTGCCTTATATCGCATTTTCTATTCAAAAGGTAAAGTTACACCACGAATTCAATTAAATGCAAATTAAACGAAATTAAAAGGGTTTTAAAGGGGTATTACACATACTCCTTTTACTTTTGCTCGCAATTTCATATTTTTAGGTTATAAGCTCCCGATTTTCGGGGGCTTTTAATATTGCTCTTGTCGGAGAGCTTTAAACACCGACACTGCTCGGCGGAGCTTTAAACGCACGGTCTGACAGACCTTTAAATGTCACACACAATTTCAAAAATTATTACACAGGAGGTAAACCCTATGGATTTAATGGAAATGCTCAAAGCCTTATTCGATGGCGAAGCACTTACATTCGACCAGTTCGCAGAAAAAGTCAACCAGTCATCTGACGTAAAGCTCGGCAACCTTGCCGGCGGTCAGTACGTTGACAAAAACAAGTATGACGATATTTCAAGACAGCTTGAAGTAGCAAACGCAAACCTTGCCGATTATGACCCCGAGTGGAAGTCAAAGCTTGAGCAGGCGCAGGCTGACGGAGAAAAGAAGCTCAACGACTACAAGTTTAACCAGTCGGTTGAAAAGGCAATTGCCGATTCAGGCGCAGCTGATGTTGTGTCCGTAAAAGCAAACCTTGATATGTCAACTGTTGCCCCGGGCGAGGACGGCGCAATTTCGGGACTTTCGGAACAGCTTGACAAACTTAAATCCGAAAAATCGTTCTTGTTCAAGTCCGAAGAGCCCGAACCGACGCTTAATCTTGGCGGCTCAACTAAAGGAGCAATCAGGAAAGACAACATGGATGCGGTAAAGAGAGCCATGGGATTGAATTAATTACTAAATCAGGAAAGGAAAAACACTTATGAACAACATTGAAATAGCTCAGAAATATCTGCCGTTGCTCGACGAATTATATCAGCAGGAAAGCAAAACTGCTATCTTCGAGGGTGACGAAACAACCGTTAAGAAAGACGGAACAGGCGAAATTAAAATCGCAAAGATTGATATGGACGGTCTTGGTGATTTTGACAGGAATGACGGTTATACGAACGGTTCAACAACTTTCGTATGGGAAACCGTTAAGTACGACAAGGAACGTTCCCAGAAGCTCAAGATTGACAGACTTGTCAATAAGGAAGCTCTCGGAATCCCGTTCGGAAAACTTTCAGGCGAGTTCCTCCGCTCAAAAGTTATCCCTGAAACAGATGCTGCAAGAATTGCAAAAATCTGTGGCACAAATGGCATTACAACGGTTGAAGAAACCCTAAACACAGGCGAACAGGTTATTACGGCTTTAAGAGCGTGTATGAACACAATGGATAATGAGGAAGTTCCCGAAGAAAACAGAATTTTGCTCATCAATCCTGCGTTTTACGGTGCGGCTGAAGACCTTGACACAACAAAGTCAAAAATGGTTCTTCAGAAATTCAAGAAGATTATCCGTGTTCCTGCTACCAGAATGTGGTCTGCAATTACTCTGAATGACGGCGAGGAAAATTACGGCTTTACAAAAGCTGTAGGTGCAAAACCTGTCAATTTCCTTTGTGTTGAACGCTCTGCTGTTACCTGTGCACTTGAACAGTACCTGAAATATTTCAGTCCTGACGAAGATCAGGAAGGCGATAACCACAAGTTCCTTTATCGTAACAATAACCTTTATGCACATTGCTATGAAAACAAGCTTGCCGGTATCTATGCTTCATTCGGAGGTTAATTATGGCTAAAACATTAATAGGAAGAGTTTTTGAAGATGAAAAAACTTTCAGCAACAACAACGTTGATGTTGCTGAAAACAACGGCAACGAAGTGGAACAGGTTGATACTGCTGATGTATCGGAGAATGCTGACAGCAAAACAAAACAGCCTGATAAAGAAACGGCAACAGATGATGTTTCTGACAACGCTGAAAACGTATCAGAAGTTCAGAAGCCTGCTCCGAAAAGAGGCAGAAAAAAGGAGCAGTAAACAATGGCTTTCGCAGACTACACCTACTATTCTGATTCTTTCGGCGGAATGCTTATACCGTCATCAGAGTTCCACGCTTATTCCGCAAAAGCCGAAAGGCTTGTAAAATTCGTTACACAGCACCGCATTACAGAAGTTACTGACGAAGTAAAAAACGCAGTATGCGCCGCTGCCGAAGCAGCCTACGAAATCCGTTCAAGCGTTGCTAATATTCCTCAGGGCGTTAAGTCCGAGAACACGGACGGCTACAGCGTTACATACAAGGACTATGACGTTGATGAGCTGAAGTACAAGGAACAGAACGCTATGCTTGCGGCTATAAGGCAGGAGCTGAGCGGTACGGGTTTGCTCTATCAGGGGGTATGCTGATATGTTTACGAATCATACCGATATTACCCTCTTTTGCAGTAAACAGCTCGGACGTGAAAAGGTCTGGAGCAGACACGAGCTGAGAAACGTCAATTTTCACGGAACGGATCAGCTTCTTGTCGGCGATAAGGAAGTCAAGCGTGCCGAGGATTATATTATCCGTGTTCCTGCCGCTGCTCTTGAGCATTACGTTGACAAAGCAACCTACAAGGCTCTGCCTGTTGAGGAAACCTTCAACTGCTTCACGCTGAAAAAAGGTGATTATATTGTTAAGGGTATTGTTGACGCCGATGTTTCAAGCTCTACAGATATAATCAAAAATTTTGATGCGCTTGAAATTGTATCCGTAACGGAGAATTTGAGCGCATCACCCTTTTCTCAGCATATAAAGCTGGTGGTTAAATGATTGTTAAATGCCTGTTTAATACTACCGAAACAATGCTTAAAGACCGTGGACTTGAACCGTGCGGCAAGGTGCAAAAGGCAATTGACAGCGAAGTTCTTCGCCGCTCTGACCCTTATGTGCCGTTCCGCACGGGCTTTTTGAAGAAAAGCGGTATTTTAGGCACGAAAATC
>JBJEOX010000063.1:0-3706 GCA_051880935.1 Ruminococcus sp. | reverse complement strand
ACCCCCGACCTGCTGATTACAAATCAGCTGCTCTACCAACTGAGCTACACCAGCGAATCTCTGTTATCTTGAGTGCTCTAATAATATATCATAACGAAATGACTTTGTCAACACTTTTTTTGATATTTTTTTGAATTTTTTTCTTTGTTCTGCGCAAGTTCCGATAAAAGCTGACTTTTTGTACAAATCCAAATCGGAATAATATCTTTTCTTCTGCAAATAATATCCTTATATAAAAAATTTCAAAAATAAGGAAGGTATTATGGATTACGCAAACAAGTCTGAAAGCTATCAGAACAGATATAAATCCAAAAAATCAAACGGCTTTTCGTTTTATCAGAAAATATTTTTCCTCTACTTTCTCAATCTTGCCGACTGGTTCTGCACTCAGGCTCTCCTTGCAAGCGGCAGATTCTATGAGGCTAACCCCATTATGCAGCCCGTTTTAGGCAGCTTCCGGTCAGCGTTACTCGTAAAAGGTATACTCCCGCTTGTATTAATTATAATCTGCTCAATTATCTACAAGCTTATGGGCGTTGAGGAGGGATTTTTTACAAATCTTCTGCTCTATATCGGCATAGGCGCTTACGCACTCGTCAACCTCTGGCATATTTTCAATTTTGTATTGCTCTTTTTAAGTTTTTAATGTAAAATAGAAAAGATGATTTGAAAAGGGGTGACTTTATGCCTGCGTTATCCGTGCGCAATCTTACAATGACATTTATCGAAAGAAATCTTTTTACCGACGTTTCTTTCGACATTGAAAACAACGACAAGGTCGGCTTTATCGGCGCAAACGGCGTTGGCAAGACTACTCTTTTTAAAATTCTCAACGGCGAAATCTCTCCCACATCGGGAACTGTCACTTTTGAAAAGAACACCCGTATAGGCTATATGGAACAGCACGCCTGCAACAATCCGAGAATTGACGTATATAGCGAGCTGTTGTCGGTTTTCGACTATCTTGCCGATATGGAAAAGGAAATTTCAGCCGTCACAAATGATATTGACAATAAAAACGGCGACCTCAATAAGCTTGTTGAAAGGCAGACGCACCTGATTGAAAGCTTTGAAAATCTCGGAGGTCTTACATACAAAAGCCGCACACGCTCGGCACTTCTGGGACTCGGCTTTAAGGAATCCGACTTCACAATGCCTGTCGGCAGTTTAAGCGGAGGCCAGCGCTCAAAACTCTGCCTTGCAAAGCTGTTGCTTTCGCAGAGCAATATGCTTTTACTTGACGAGCCGACAAACCACCTTGACATAGGCTCGGTTAACTGGCTTGAGGGCTTTTTGCGTGACTTCAAGGGCGCAATGATAATTATCAGCCACGACCGTTATTTTCTTGACAAGGTGACGAACAAGACAATTGAGCTTGAGCACAACCGCACAATGTGCTACAAGGGTGCATATTCTGAGTTTATCGAAAAGAAAAAGGCGTACAACGAGTCGCTTAAGAACAAGTACGAAAACGACATTAAGGAAATCAAGCGCATTGAGGGAATTGTTGAACAGCAGAAACGCTGGGGGCGTGAGCACAACTTCATCACTGCGGCGAGCAAGCAGAAGGAAGCCGACAGAATTAAGGCTCAGCTTGTCACTCCCGACAGCGAGCTTGAAACAATGCATATGCGCTTTGAGCCGAAGTGCGAGAGCGGAAACGACGTGCTGATTTGCAGAGCACTTGCAAAATCCTTCGGTGAAAAGCATTTGTTTAAAAATGTTGACATACATATCAGAAAAGGCGAAAGAGTTTTTATTCTCGGCGCAAACGGCTGCGGCAAGACAACGCTTTTTAAGATTCTTACTGGCAAATTACCGCAGGACAGCGGAGAATATGACTACGGTGCAAATGTTCAGGTCGGATATTTTGACCAGATGCAGCAGAACCTTGATTTGAGCAAAACAGCGATTGACGAGGTGTGGGATGCGTTTCCGAATATGACACAAACGGAAGTCAGAAGTGCAATGGCGTCGTTTTTGTTCAGGGGTGATGAGGTTTTCAAGCCTCTTTCAAAGATGAGCGGCGGCGAAAGAGCGAGAATTTCGCTTTTAAAGCTTATGCTCAAGGGCGGCAACTTTCTGCTCCTTGACGAGCCGACAAATCACCTTGACTCTTCCTCACGTGAGGAGCTTGAAAACACGCTTAAGGAATACGGCGGAACGCTTCTGATTATCAGCCACGACCGTTATTTTATCAACAAGCTTGCCGACCGTGTGCTTGTTATGACGCCCGACGGTGTGACGGAGTACCTCGGCAACTACGACTATTACCTTGAACGCACCAAGTCTGAAATCGGTGAAGCCAAAGCCGAAAAAGCGGTTGTTAATAAAGAAAAGCCGCTGAACGACTACTTTTTGCAAAAGCAGAAACAGAGCGAAGAAAGAAAGCGCAAAACAAGGCTCAGCAAAGCAGAAGCCGAGATTGAAAGGCTTGACGGCGAAATCGAAAAAACACAGGCTTTGCTTTCAAGCGAGGAAGTCGCCGCAGACTACGAAAAGCTCATTGAGCTAACAAACAAGCTTGAACAGCTCCAGCAGGAACAGGAGGAGCAGTATTTAATCTGGGAAGAGCTTTCGGAGTAATAAATGTCTTGATATATTAATATAAGAATAGTATAATATATTCAGGTTATCCCTTTTAGTAAGATAAATGAGAATTTAGATGAGTTTGGAGTGTGGAATGTGGAGTGTGAAGTTAAGGGTCGCTGCGCTCCGAATTTGTAATAGTGCGTGTTCTTTGGAAAGGTTTACTTATTAAACTAATTTTTATATATAGGTTACGTTTTGTTTTTTTAGTGTAGGGAACAGTCTTGACTGTTCCGTGGGGTTACAGCTAACCTATGGGTAATCGGAACGGTCAAGACCGTTCCCTACATTAGTAAAAAATACTAAAAACTACTCCTGCGGCAACGCCGCATATAAATAAATTCGGGCACTAAACTTTTGAATTATTGCAACCTTTCCACTCGACCATAACTCCACACTCCAAACTCCACACTTAAATTATAGTTTATCTCGCAATATGAGCTAACAATTTCTGCTGTATTATAGGGTTAATCTGAAAAACTTAATATTTCCGCCCGTGGCGCAGCTGGATAACGCAACGGATTCCGATTCCGGAGAACGGGGGTTCAAATCCCTTCGGGCGGACCAGTCGAGTGCCTCGACACGCAGATCGCGTACGGGGCATTCTTCTTTTTCTAAGTTAATTTCTCGCGATAGATGTGACTTCTTTTTTCAGAATTTGTTGACAACGGAAAAGGTGAGCGTTAAAACAATCCCTTACCCCACACTAATATTTTCCCTTATGCCTTATTGATTTATAGACTGTAACCGCAACCGACCAGATTGCAATTGTAAGCATAATGACTCCGGCAAACATACCGTTAATCTGTCCGCCGATTGAATTTGTGTCTAATCCAAATAAAACAAAACTCAAAAACGGCAAAAGCTCATAAACTATCGTACAAGCAAAGATAACTTTGTAATCCTTGATAAAGATACAATTCAAAACATTTAACGCAATGAAAATTAAAGGTATTAAAAAAACTGCAATTGGAACAAACGCAAAAATAATTAGCAATAATATAATAAGTATCTCCGCTATGCAATTTGCCGCAATAAAAATTATATTTTTAATTTTCTCACTCATAAAATCGCCTATCCCTGCTTTGCAAGCACTCGTCTGACAAAGAACATAACT
>JBJEOX010000062.1:0-3721 GCA_051880935.1 Ruminococcus sp. | reverse complement strand
GAAAACTATAAAGATAATATAATTAACGCTATACTTAATAATGAAGACTTTTGGACAAAAGATTGGTATGATTACGGAGTTTACGGATATGGTACAATTGAGTTTATGGACTTGAATTTTGACGGCGATTTAGAGTTTGTTGTATCTCATCCATGCGATTCTACTCGCAACATATCACGTATAGTTTATTATTATTCAGACGGTAATCTCTGTAAAGCTGGCGGTGGAGATAAAGCAACAAAAATTTCAGGCTTTTCTTGTCAGGGATTGTCTGCCGCTAAGGGAATGATTGGATATTACGACCAGACAAATAACACCTACAAGCTGAAAACAAGCAGCTTTTATATGGATTCTCAGACCGATTGGATAAAAGGAAACTACATCTTGACTTTTGACGGTAAAAATCTTAATGTAGATTATTTTTCCGGAGAAAAAATGTACTATGATGCCGATACGATGAAAAATCCTGTACGCACACATTATGACGGTGCTTATGCCTGGGGAGATTTAGGAACAGCAAAACAAATCTCTGAAGACGAATACAATCAGATCAATGAAAATATTATAAATAACTGTTTTAATATAAAAATTAAATCCAAAAGTATAAGCAGCGATATATGGAAAGACTATTCATATTCGCAAAAGAAAAAAGCACTTGAAGAATCCTACAAAGGTTTCTCATATATACGGTGTGCAGCTTCAGTCGAGCTCGACCGTTCAACCTTAACCCTCGGCGTACGTGAAAAATATCAACTTACTATGAATGTTTCACCCTCAAATGTTGAGAATTCCTGCATTTGGCTTACCAGTGATTCGTCGGTCGCTTCCGTTGACGATAACGGTATGGTAACTGCTAATAAGTCAGGAAGCGCCAACATTACAGTCAGAACACCAAACAAATTAACTGCAACATGCAAAGTAACCGTTAAATCTGCTCCGTCAAGCGTTAAAATAGATCCGTCAAATCTTACACTCGGTGTGGGCGAAACTTATACAGTAAGTGAAAACACAAGCAGCGGAAGTTATGCAAATGCGGCTAATCTGAAATGGTCAACTTCAGATTCAAACGTTGCAACTGTGACAAAAGGCAGTGGCAACAAAGCTACAATAACTGCAAAAAACACAGGCACAGCATACATAAATATCACTCTCTACAACGGCAAAACATCACAATGCAAGGTGACAGTTAAAAATGCACCTACAAGCGTAAAAACAAACCCGACGAGTGTTACACTTGGCAAGGGTGAAACTTACACAATCAGCGAAAATACAAACAGCGGCACATATGCCAATGCGGCTAATCTGAAATGGTCAACTACAAATTCAAGTGTTGCAACAGTAACAAAAGGCAGTGGCAACAAAGCTACAATTACCGCAAAAGGAAACGGAACTGCTTACATCAAAATTACGCTTTACAACGGCAAAACAGCACAGTGTAAGGTGACAGTTAAAAATGCGCCGACGAGCGTAAAAACCAACCTGACGAGCGTTACACTCGGCACAGGCGAAACCTACACAATCAGTGAAAGCACAAACAGTGGTACTTATGCCAATGCGGCTAATCTGAAATGGTCAAGTTCAAATACAAGTGTTGCCACTGTTACAAAAGGAAGCGGAAATAAGGCTGTAATAACGGCAAAAGGTGTTGGTACTGCATACATCAAAATTACGCTTTACAACGGTAAAACAGCACAATGTAAAGTAACCGTTAAGAATGCACCTACAAGTGTAAAAACCAACCCGACGAGTGTTACACTCAGCAAGGGTGAAACCTACACGATCAGCGAAAGCACAAACAGCGGAAGTTATGCGAATGCGACTAATCTGAAATGGTCAACCACAAACTCAAGTGTTGCCACCGTTACAAAAGGCAATGGAAACAAAGCAACTATTACCGCAAAATCAAAGGGTACTGCATATATTAAAATCACTCTTTACAACGGCAAAACAGCACAATGTAAAGTTACTGTAAAATAATATTAGCTTCAAGGCTGACGAGAAATTTTTGTTCTTGTCAGCCTTTTCTGCATTTTACTCTTATTTAAACATATACTGTGCAGTGTCCATAATCGACTCTACGGTTCTCATTGCCTTGTTGGCTTTCTTTTTCAGCTTTGGATTGTTGTCAACTGCGTTTTTGCCGATTATACCTACCGCCATTCCGGCCGCAAGTCCGATTGCCGCTCCTTTTACCACATTCATCATTGAGTTTGAACTCACAAAACACACCTCCGTTTTATTTTTGCAAGTTTATACTTGCAATAATATTGTTTACGTTTTAAAATATATTAAAACCGATTTTAAAAAAACAGGAGTGATAACTTTTGGCAAAACTCAATCTTGTGCTTGTTGAGCCTGAAATTCCGCAGAATACGGGCAACATTGCACGCACCTGCGCCGCAACAGGCGCAACGCTTCATCTTGTAAGACCGATGGGATTTACAGTTGACGACAAAAAGCTGAAGCGTGCAGGTCTTGACTACTGGCACCTTCTGGACATTACATATTATGACAGCATTGACGATTTTTTTGAAAAAACAAAGGGCGGCAATTACTTTTTCTTTTCAACAAAAGGCACTCACCGCCACAGCGACGTTGAATATCCCGATAACTGCTATCTTCTTTTCGGCAAGGAAACTAAAGGACTGCCCGAGGAGCTGTTATTACAGCACCCCGACAGCACACTGCGTATTCCGATGATTGACGAGGCAAGAAGTCTTAATCTTTCAAATTCCGTTGCAATTGCGGCTTACGAGGTTTTAAGACAATGGGATTATCCCGAGCTTCTCAACAAAGGCGAGTTACATAATCACAAATGGTCGGAAATAAACAACAGATGATTTTTAATATTCGCTATCAGAATAATAATCCCAAATTTTGTCTGTCAAACTTTTTTTATCTTTTCTATTGATAAAATGCGTATTTTGATATATAATATTCTTGACTGTGAAAATACTAAATTTTTACAATATTCTTCTAAAACGAAAGGAATGTATTTCAATGAAACTCAACAAAGTTACCGTTGATGACCTCAATGTAAAAGGCAAAAAGGTTCTTGTACGCTGTGACTTCAACGTACCTCTCAAGGACGGCGTTATCACAAACGACAACAGAATCACAGCCGCTCTTCCCACAATTAAAAAGCTTATCGCTGACGGCGGTAAGGTTATTCTTTGCTCACACCTCGGCAAACCCAAGAACGGTCCCGAAGAGAAGTTCTCTCTCGCTCCCGTTGCCGTAAGACTTTCTGAGCTTCTCGGCAAGGAAGTTGTTTTTGCAAACGATGACGAGGTTGTAGGCGAAAACGCAAAGAAGGCTGTTGCCGAAATGAACGACGGCGACGTTGTACTTCTTCAGAACACTCGTTTCAGAAAAGAAGAAACAAAGAATCTTGAGCCGTTCTCAGAAGAACTTGCTTCTCTTGCAGAAGTATTTGTAATGGACGCTTTCGGTTCTGCTCACCGTGCTCACTGCTCAACAGCAGGCGTTACTGACCACATCAAGGACACAGCTGTCGGTTACCTTATGCAGAAAGAAATCGACTACCTCGGCAATGCTGTAGAAAACCCTGTTCGTCCGTTCGTTGCTATCCTCGGCGGTGCAAAGGTTGCTGACAAGCTCAACGTTATCTCCAACCTCCTTGAAAAGTGCGATACACTTATCATCGGCGGCGGTATGGCTTACACATTCCTCAAGGCAAAGGGCTACGAAGTTGGTCTTT
>JBJEOX010000061.1:0-3727 GCA_051880935.1 Ruminococcus sp. | reverse complement strand
AAAAACAGGCTCAAATGTAAACGTAAAGCTGATTACAATGACCGCTATGTTTGCGGCTCTTGTAGCTGTTACGACTGCATTTATTAAAATCCCATCTCCCCTCGGTTACTCACACGCAGGCGATTCGATGATTTACCTCGGTGCAAGCGTTCTCCCCGGACCGTTCGGAATCATTGCCGCATCAATCGGCGGCGCACTTGCCGACTTGATTGCAGGCTATCCGCAGTGGGCAATTCCCACAGCAATCATCAAGGCTTTCAACGCCGTTCCTTTCGTACTCTGCGCAATTGCTCTTAAAAAGCGCGGCAAGGACAACAAAATCATCAACATTCCCAACCTTCTTATGCTTATTCCGACAACAATGGTTACTGTAGGCGGTTACTTTATTGCAAACGGTCTTATGTACGGTTGGGCTGCTGCAATCGGCGAGCTTACAACATGGTGGCTCCAGCCCGGCGTCGGCGCACTTATCTACATTGCAGTAGGCGCAGGTCTTGATGCAATCAAATTCAAGCAGAAGATGCTTCCCAGAGTTCTGAGGTGATTGTATGGCAAGCACAAGCGAAGAAATACTCTATGTCTACAAGGACAAGGTTTATCTCAACATAACAAACAAGTGCCCGTGCGCCTGTACATTCTGCATACGCAGCAAAAAGGACGCTATAGGCGACGCATCTAACCTCTGGCTCAATCACAATCCGAGCTTTGAGGAAGTCAGGGATGCAATTGACGCATTTGACTTCAGCGGCTACAACGAAATAATCTTCTGCGGTTACGGAGAACCGACAAATTCTTTTGACGTGCTCGTAAAAACTGCGCAGTACATTCGCAGTAAGCTTGATATAAAAATCAGAGTTAATACAAACGGACTCGGAAGTCTTGTTAACGGCAGGGACATTTCAGAGGAGCTTTGCAAAAACGTTGACGCTGTTTCAATCAGCCTCAACTGTTCAAACAAGGAGGATTACCTCAAAACCGTCCGCCCGAAATTCGGCATTGAATCATTTGACGAAATGCTCGGCTTTGCCAAAAAGTGCAGAGCACTCACCGAAAATGTTGCGCTCTCGGTTGTTGACGTAATCGGTGAAGAAGAGGTAGAAAAATGCAAAAAAATTGCGGCAGGGCTGAATATTCCGCTGCGTGTCAGAAAATATGACAACTCATCAGACAGCTAATAACACATCACCATATTTCCCATTTTCAAAGCAGGCACCGCAAGGTGTCTGTTTTGTTTTATATGACTGTAACCTTTTACAATATATTTTAAATTCGTTTTTGTGAGATAAAACATAATTTGTCGAGTGCCTCGGCTAAATTATCGTTTAGCAAATTATGTGAAACTTCATTTTGATGTATTTTTGTTCCATATTTTTAAACTAATTAAAAATCAAAATCTGCTTATAATAATTTTAAAGATTCAAAAGGGCAGGTTTTTGTTGTGAGGAATAGGAATTTCAGGCTTACTATGTCGCTTATAATCAACATTATCATCATAGTTCTTGAAATAATCGGGACTACAATCTGCGCCGGCGGCACAGGGCTTGAAATGTTCAGCTTCTATACTACCGACAGCAATATTTTTGCCCTGACCGTATGCATAGTTTTTGCTTTTTTTACGGCTCGTTCGCTCTTTTCACCCAAAAAGCCCGATATACCAAAACCGATAAGGACGTTAAAATACATTTCCGTCTGTTGTCTTAATGTGACCTTTGTTGTGGTTGTTACAATTTTTGCGCCCGTATTCGGCGAGGGTGGATATGAATATATGCTTTTTAACGGCGACTTTCTTTACTTTCACTTTTCCTGCCCTCTGCTTTCGCTTATCTCGTTCGTGCTTTTTGAGGGCGGTACTAAATATGACGTCGGCTTATCGTTTGCCGCAACAATCCCGACTCTGCTTTACGCTTTTGTCGCCGTAATTCTCAATTTGCTCAACATTATGGAAGGTCCTTATCCGTTTTTGTACGTTTACGAACAACCGTTACACCTCTCAATTCTCTGGCTGATTTTGTTTATTGATATTGCGTTTTTGTCCGCATCGCTTATTCAGAAGTTAGGGAGTACGTTTACAGTCTTTTCCGAAAGAATAAAAGCCGAAAATTAATACAAAATATTAAAAATGACTGCAATCAGAATTCCTCCGATTGCAGTCAAAATTTTACTTTCTTTATAGGCAACTGCTCTAAAACGGTCGGGCAAAACAGGTTTTGTTAAAATCAATCTGTCTGCTCAATTTGCGTGTCGAGGCACTCGACTTTATTTACCTTTAAGCACAACCGTTGTTGCGGTGTGGTTTACGGCTTTTAAGTATTTTCCGAAAACGTCCTCGGTTTTCAGCTTAAGGCTTGAGGTGTTCACACAAGGATGACAGCCGACGTATTCGTCTTTCAGCACGTCTTCATCGACAAGCAGTTTTACGTGATTATCCTTGTCGTTCATCAGTCCCATAACGCTTACAGCCCCCGGCTTTATGTCGAGGTACTCAAGCATTGCTTCAGGTGTTGCGAATGAAAGCCTTGCGCTGTTAATCTGGCTTGAAAGCTCCTTTGTCTTGAACGGCTTATCACCCGGCATCATCAGAAGATAAAAGTCTGTTTTCTGCCTGTTGCAAAGGAAAAGATTCTTGCAGATTACCACGTCAAGCACAGCGTCAATTCTGTTGCACGCCTCCATTGTATCGGCGTGTTCGTGGTCTGTGCGAAAATACTCAATACCAAGGCTGTCCAGCAAATCGTAAACCCTGACTTCTCTTTCTTCCCTGCCGTTTATATCTTCGGGACGTCCCTTGTATAACTTCATAGAACAATCCCTCACTTAATAATACTGATTGAGTGCCTTGTAATAGTCGCTGTCCTCGTTAATTGTGTTGTCGCTGTTGAGAACTCCGATTTCCTTTAAAGCGGTTATTGTTTTTGTATAGCTCTTGGGAATAAGATATACTTCCTGTCTTGGAATATCGTATATCGAATAATTCCCTGAGAATAAAGCAGTAAATATATTGCCGACATTCGAGTAATAATCATTACTGCCGGTATTTACCTGAAGCAGACAAACTGCGTCGGGATAAGCAGTATCAAAGTCATCAACACCGACTTCGTAGTAATAACCGTCGTCTATAGGAGCAAGAACTGTTTCTGTGTTATTCTTATCCGCCTTGAATTCCTCTCGGAAAGCTTCAAGAACCTTTGCAAAGTCCTCCTTGCTCTTGTCGGTATCTTCAGATGCACAGCCTGCATAGGATTTTTCTTTTACGATTACACTTGAAATATCGCTCTGCTTTGCATTTAAAGCCGCTGTATATTTTTCTGTGTATGTTTTTGTTTTAACAATATTGGTTGTGTCAATATAATTGCTTAAGTAGCTATCGTAAACAGAAAGCGAATATTTTCTTGTTACAACTCTGCCGTTGTTCATTTTATAAGCAAAGCTGTACCGCATTTCGTCAAGTCCGATGTTCATATTATCGACAAGCATATCGTACCATACGCTCTGGAATTTTTTATCCGATGAAAAATCCTTGTCAGCAATAATACTGCTGTGCGAGCTGATGATTGAATTAATTATTTCTTTGTCGGTAAAGTCTTCGGCTGAGCTTCTGACAATCTTATTTAAGTCGCTGTTGCCTTCTCTGTAGAAATGCTCTGAGTCAATAAGTCCTGCACTCTGCACGTCGTCGAAATTCGGAACGAACTCGTTGTAGCCGAAAACATCGTAGTTGCATATAGCC
>JBJEOX010000060.1:0-3731 GCA_051880935.1 Ruminococcus sp. | reverse complement strand
GAATTCATACCGCCGTCAACATTGACAATCTGTCCTGTTACATAGGCGCTCTCGTCTGATGCGAGGTATACACACATATGACCGATATCCTCGGGGCAGCCGTAGCGGTTAACCATAATGTTGCTTACGAAAATATCCTTTAACGGCTGGGGAACATAAGCCTCGTTTTCGGGAGTAACAATCAAGCCGGGACGAACGCAGTTGCAGCGGATATTGTTCTTGCCGTACTGCAAAGCTGTTGCCTGAGTAAGCAGGTCAACGCCTGCTTTTGCGCACGCATAAGCTGTTGAGCCAAGGTCGCCGCCGCAGGAAGCCATTGAGCCGATATTAACGATTGAGCCGCCGTTTTCATTCTTCTGCAAATAAGGCAGAGCGCACTTTGTCGCATAGAAAGTACCGCGCATATCGCTCTCGAAAATTTTATCCCACATTTCAATTGTAAGCTCGTCAATACGACCGTCCTTTAAAGCAACGTTAGCCGCATTGTTTACAAGAATGTCAAGCTTGCCGTATTTTTCAACAGTATCGGCAAAGAGCTTTTCGATGCTTTCTGTATCTGTGATATCCATAAAATGGTACCAAGCCTCGCCGCCTTCCTCGGCAATACGGTCAACTACAGCCTGACCTTTTGCCTCACGACGACCGCAGATAACAACCTTTGCGCCCTCTGCGGCAAATAATCTTGCAATACCGATGCCGATACCGCTGGTTGAACCTGTTACAATTGCAACCTTATCTTTTAATCTGTTCATTTTCAAACACTCCTAACAAATTTAATACAATAAATAAGAATTTTCATTCCTTTTTTATTATAAATCAATAAAATAAAAAGTCAATAGTTTTTACCCTATTATGAAAAACTGCTTATAAACAAATCTTCTTATTTATACATAAATAATTCTGATAATGCGTGCAACACTTAACCGTATCCGTACATAAGTAATTTCCATTTACCGCCGTCTTTTCTTGCCAGATACCACGTCCAGTAGTAGTCCTCATTTTCGTTCCATGCTCCACCTCCGAAAACAGGAGAACGGAAATGAGAATCAAAAACTATACATTCATCAAAATCTGCATTTTTTTCCAGCTCATTACAATAGTCAATATTTTCCTTGCAGGTTTCATCACTCGTAAATGAAAGTGAATAAAGCTTACAGCCCTCCATATCCTTAAAAGTATTGATTATTTCATCAACAGCCGAACTTATATCCTGCTTTGAGTAGATTGCAGATTCTCCGTAATCAACGGTATAATTTGAAATATCGGCGTCACAGCTGCATACACAGAACAAAGTTAACGCTGATAAGATTATAATCATCATACTTTTTATTAGTTTCATAGGCTGACCTCCGATTATTGATGCAAAACTGCTTAAAAAACTTTATAATTTTTGCTTTTGTGAATTATCATATTCAGCTATGTAGGGAAGATTTCTGTAATACTCATCGCAGTCCAGACCATAGCCGATTACAAAATAATCCTCAATCGTAAACAGCGAAATATCTGCCTTTAAGTCGATAACCCGCCTTGACGGCTTATCAAGCAGAGTTACAATCTTGAGCGACAACGGATTTCTCGACCTCAGAAGCTCTGCAACATATTTAAGCGTTCTGCCCGTGTCGATAATGTCCTCAACAATTATAACGTGATAGTCGCTTATATCACGGTCAAGGTCCATTGTGATTTCTACCTTACCTGTAGAAACCGTACCCGAATAATAGCTTTTTGCGCACATAAAGCCGATTTCGCAGGGAACGGTTATTGCACGGCACAAATCCGCCAGAAATACAAAAGAGCCTTTTAAAATGCTTACAAGCAGGAAAGGACGTCCGTCATATGACTCGCTGATTTGTTTTCCGACTTTCTCAATCTCTTTTTTTATCTGTTCCTCGGTAATTATAATTCGCTTGATTTTGCGTTGATAGTCCTCAAAAGTTTTTACACTCGCCATTTTCTACACCCTTATTTTAAAAAGTAATAATAAAATAATTATACCACACTTTTCGTTGCTTTCAACTATTATTTTATATTTGAGCAAGAAAATTTATTGTATTTTCTAAATTATTCCAACAAGCAGTATGTTATTTAAAAAAATATAAAAAATTGCAGAAAACAACAAAATGTTCTCTGCAATTCTGAATATTCTGAATTTTTACAGCTAAGATAATAAGCCATACTTTGTTTTCACCCTGTCGAGCTTTTCAAGCATAGGCTCTGCACCGAAAAATAAAAATGCAACCGTTGAAAGTCCGTGAACAATATCAAATGGAAATCCGAGTGCAAGGTAGGCTGTAATCGTTTCGAAATTCATAGGTGCGTGTGCCATTACGGCAGTGGAAATGTTCATTATCACGCCGTAAATTACAACGGTTGCCACAAATCCAAACACACATAGCGGTATTCTGCTACGGCTTAAAAGTCCCTTTCGGAACAGAATTCCTGCCAGAAATCCGATTATTCCTGCGGCAAACATCTGCCACGGAGTCCAAGGTCCCTGACCAAACATTATGTTTGACAAAAGCATTGTCAGCGAGCCGACTAAAAATCCGCTTTCTCCGCCGAACGCTATTCCCGAGATTATCACGATTGCAATAACGGGCTTGAACTGCGGCAAAAAGTAAAACGCCGTTCGTCCTGCAACAGCAATTGCGCACAACACCGCAATAATCACAAGCTCTCTTGCCTGCGGCTTTCTGCCCTCAAAGACAAGGAAAAACGGAATCATACATTCAAGCATTACAAGCAGTGATATGAACAGATACTTTTTGTCCTCAAGATAGGTCACGCCCACAAAAATCGTCAGCGGAACTGCAAGCAATATCATAACAGCCGCCGCAATTGTTCGCTTAGAAATTTTCTGTTTTCGTCTGTCAATTCTGACCTCGTCAAGCGGCCGTTTTGACTTTGAGCCGAACGACACCATAAGTAAAACTATCGGTATTGCGACTATCAGAAAATTCACCCACGTCGGCAAGGCTTTTGAATTTAAATTCGGCAGATAATCAAGATTAATTATAAGAGCAAAAACAAAGGCAATTGCTGAAAACACACCGAGGAGCTTTTTCCAAAGCGGTAATTTCTGCATTTCCCTTTTCTGCGGTTTTGTAAAATCTTCGGAATTGTAATCGTAAAGGTTTGTGCAGGCTGACGGAGGTCTTTGCTCTTTTTTGCCGGTACAGCAGTAAATTACATCATCCGCTGTAACTGCATTTTCAATAATACTGCGTGAAATCCTGTTTGCGCCCGTTGTGTAAAATGAATTTGAGGCAAAGAACTTTCTCGGTGTTTCCTGCGAAACAATATCGCCTCCGAAGAACATCATACAACGGTGGGGGTATTTTGCGCAGAACTCCACGTCGTGACTGACCATAATCGCCGTTACGCCCGACTGCGTGAGCGTGTTTATTATGTCGGCAAGCACTGCTTTGAATTCAGCGTCGATTCCCTTTGTCGGCTCGTCAAGGAGCAGAATTTTCGGTCTTGAAAGCAGTACCTTTGCAAGCGCCGCCCTCTGCTGTTCTCCGCCGGAAAGGTCGTAGGGGTGTCTTTTGAGCAATTTTTCAAGCCTGCAAAGCGACACAACCGAGCCTATGAGCTTTTCTTTTTCCTCGGTTTTGATTTTCACTCCGCTGAATATTTCTTCCAAATCCTCAGCTACCGTCTTTTTTACAAAGAGCGACTGCGGATTCTGCGGCAAGGCGGCAACCTTGAGTAAATCTGACTGTTTAACG
>JBJEOX010000059.1:0-3732 GCA_051880935.1 Ruminococcus sp. | reverse complement strand
TAAAGTGTATCCTTTGATGTGCCGGCTTTTACAGTGTCTTCTGAGTTAGAAGTAGAAACATACTCTGTAAAGCCCTTAGCTACGGGAGCGATAACGCCTGCGTCAACGAGCTTGTTGAGCTGGTCGCTCGGGAAGCTGAATACGTCTGCAGCAGCAGAAGCGTCGTTGAGCATCTGAGTAGCTGCGTCGCTTTCGCCCTGAGCAACAACTGTGATATCAAACTTCTTTTCGGAATAAGCCTTTTTGAAGTCCTCAATCTGCTGCTTAACAAGGTTTACAGCTGCGTCAGGAGCCCATACCTTTAGTTTGATGTTGTCCTCTTCACCGAAGTAAGCGTAGTCAACTGTTGATGAGTTAACACCTGTTACTGTGCTTGAGCTTTCGCCCGAGTTCGATGATGAACCAGAATTTGTGTTTGATGACTCACCGCCACCGCCGCAGCCTGCGAATGCAGTAGCAGTAAGAACACCGGCCATAAGAATGGCAAGAATCTTTTTCATTGGAATATCCCTCTTTCAAAAAATTTTTAAAATTATTTTTATGGAGCAAATTGCACAAAAGCAGATTTGTTCCACTACATAAATAATATCAAAAACTCAACGAAATTTCAACTACCTTTGTACTTTTTATCTATATTGTTAAATTTTTATTAATTTTTTGTACAGTTTCACTTGCTTAAAATGCTAATTTTATTTATCCTCTAAAATCATCTTAAAATTTTTGTTTATTTTGCCCATTATATTTTTATGCAATATGCTCAATCAACTCTCGTTTCTGTTAATACAAACGTCATTTTTATGTTATCGACTTTGCAAAACATACGTAGAAAAACAAACTTTTTTAAAATTTTATAGTTAATTTTTACCAATTAGCAGTTTTGTTTTAAAAATCCTGATTTTTTTCATAATGAAGTTGTATTAATCGGGAAAAATTGGTATAATTAAAAGTAATCAATTCAGTAATTTATTTTATACTGATTCCTAATGGAAATCAGACCGCAAAGATTGTCTGCTTTTTGTCAGGTATTAGTATTACATCAGAAAACGGAGTGTTATTATGAAACTGTCTGATTTACTTGTTAATATTGAATACATTGCTCAAAACAGCGCAAACCCCGAAATTACAGACATAATTTACGATTCACGCAAGGTCAGTGACGGCACTGCGTTTGTCTGCCTGAAGGGCTACACCAGCGACGGACATAAATATGCAAAGTCAGCCGTAGAAAAAGGTGCTGTTGCACTAATCATAAGCGACGAGCTTGATTTTGAGGTCCCTGAAAATATTGCCGTAATCAAAACAGGAGATACAAGGCTTGCACTTGCGCTTATGAGTGCAGAATTTTTCGGAAATCCAGCAAAAGAGCTTAAAACCGTTGCAATAACGGGCACAAAAGGCAAAACTACCACAACTGCAATGGTGGCGGAAATCTTTGAGCAGGCAGGAATCAAGACTGGCACAATCGGCACTCTCGGCATTGTTTACGGAGGCAAAACCTATAAAACCAACAACACCACGCCCGAATCCTATGAGATTCAGAAGGCAATGCGTGATATGATTAACGCAGGCTGCGGTGCAATGGTAATTGAAGCATCATCAATCGGACTCAAGCACAGCAGACTTGCAGGCATTGAATTTGACGCAGGAATCTTTACAAACTTTTCCGACGACCACATCGGCGGAGTTGAGCACAAGGATTTGCGTGAGTACCTCTACTGCAAGAGCCTTTTGTTCCGTCAATGCAGGCTTGCCGCTGCAAATATTGATGACGAAAAGTGGGAGGAAATCACAAAGGACGCGGACGGCCCCGTTGTTACCTTCGGATTTTCCGAGCTTGCTCAGCTCAGGGCAAAGAATGAGCATCTTATTTCCGACAAAGGCTTTCTCGGCGTTCATTTCGACACAGAGGGAATGAAAAAGCTTTCTCTCGACGTGGGCATTCCCGGCAAGTTCAACGTGTATAACGCTCTTGCGGCAATATCCGCCGTTTCTTTCTTTGACATACCTGACGAGGCAATAATTAAAGGTCTCAGGGCGGCAAAGGTCAAGGGCAGAGTTGAGCCTGTGAAAGTTCCCGGCAACTACACGTTGCTTATCGACTATGCCCACAATGCGCTTTCAATGGAAAACGTGCTCACAACACTGCGCCACTACAATCCCAACCGACTTATTACAATGTTTGGTGCAGGCGGCAACAGGCCAAAGGTTCGCCGCTATGAAATGGGCGAGGTTTCGGGCAGACTCAGCGACTTGTCGGTTATCACCGAGGACAATTCACGCTTTGAGGACGTAATGGACATTATTGAGGACATCAAGACGGGTATCAGCAAAACCGACGGAAAATATGTTGTCGTGCCAAACCGCAAGGATGCAATAAGATATTGTATGGAGAATGCGCAGGACGGCGATATTATTGTGCTTGCGGGCAAGGGACACGAGGACTATCAGGAAATCAAGGGCGTCAAGTACCATATGGACGAACGCGAGCTGATTGCGGAAATCATTGACGAGCTTGCAAAGAAGTAAGATAAACAAATATGGTTATCCCCTCATTAAGCTAAACAATAATTAAGTTGAAATCAAAGCTTAGTAAAAGGAATAATCAAACAAAAATAATCGGCTGTTTCAAAACTGACATTGAAACAGCCGACATTTTTACTGTTTATTCATCTTTAATATCACTTGTTTGTTTAATCATAAACAGCCGTATACCTACCTGCAAGGATAAACTGAATTTTTGTCGCATCAATAATACTGATTGCTCCGTCACAGTTTACGTCTGCAAGTTCAAGCTGTTTATCTCTGTCAAATTCATTAAGTCCTGCCAAGTGCTTCTGAATCAGTGTTGCGTCAGTAACAGTAATCTGTCCGTCAAGGTTTACATCTCCCGGCACATAGAACTCTGGACTAACACCAAGGCTTTTCTCAACAGCAGCAATAACCTTTTCTCTTGTATAAATGTTCATATTACCGGAAACGACCTTGTCATATGTCGTCTGCTTTACATCTTCATACACAAGTCCTTTTGTCAGGTTAAGCTTATCAATGATACCGCTGAGAAACTCCAGTATCTCCGGAACCTCATAATACCGCAAAACGAAATCGGTAACCATTGTCCTGTCAGATTCACCCTCGCAGTGAGAATATCCCACAATATTTCCCGTTGAGGTTATTCTCTTCCGTGAGCCGAGATTCGGATTGTTAACCCATCTGACGTCATAGTCGACCTTTTCCGAATCCTCGGGACTTTCAAATCTTTCATCTGTGCAGTAAAGCGTATCACCTATGCATTTGCCGTCCATAACAGCCGTAAAAGTCTGCATACCTGTGTTTGAGCTGAAAATTACGCAGTAAACCGCACCGTCGCTTACATCAAAATTATGTCCTGTTTTTTTCAGATCAAAGCTTGCTATACCCGTGTCAGCGTCAAAACTGCATTGCTCTTTTTTAACCTGCCACTCAAGCCAATCTGTTCCCGAAGAAGTAGGCGAGCCGTCATACTTCCAGATATGACAGTAAAACTTTTTGTTAGTATTTAAATTCCAACCTGATTTTTTTACATCAAAATTTATTTGTCCCTCGTCATCATCGGGATATACAGGGTCAGTCGGAGAAGGCACTGTGGGGTCAATCGGAACAGGATTTGTCGGAACAGGATTTGTCGGAACAGGTTCATCGGGAGCAGAGCTTACATCCTGCCAATCATCAAGATTAAATAAAGCTCCTTTTTCC
>JBJEOX010000058.1:0-3733 GCA_051880935.1 Ruminococcus sp. | reverse complement strand
ATTTTGGGCAATATGGCGGAAAATATGCAAGCAAGATGTGCAAACAGTCTTTAGACGTGATTTAATCAGTGATTACTTGGAGTATATCAAACAGAGTATGACAAAACAGGGACAAAAAATACAACTTTTTTGAATTTATAAAACTTTTTTAAATTTGGGTTGTAAAAAAGGAAAAGTCCTCAAAATTCTCATTTTTTAAAAATCTTTTACAGTACAGAAGAACAAGCGACAGTTTACTCTACTGCCGCTTGTGGATATGAACTATTTATTTTCGGGGTGAATTATAACAAAAACAGAAATCGCAGTGTTTTTATAAATCTTTATTTGTTATCACTGCTTTTTCGCTTTGTGTATATGAATACCGATATTGCGCCAAGCATCAGAAGTGCCGGCACACAGTAAGCAAAAGCATTGTCGCCGGTTGCAACAGGAGCGTCTGACGGATTTGTTTCCGCCTGTGTAGGCGTCGTCTGATCCGCAGCCTGTGTTACCTGCTGTGTTGTTGCTTCTGTAACAGAGGTTGACGGCTCAACAGTACCCGTAGTCGGCTCGGTGGTTGAAGGCTCGTCAGGCTTTGAGTTGTCAACAATTCTCAGTTTAACATATCTTTCAACTCTGTTCGTCGGTTCTTCTGTGGTATAGCCTGTGAAAGTAACATTTCTTACGCCGGCGTCAATAACCTGATATTCAAGTTTTTTATCAAGCAAATACTCATATTCAGCCGCATAGTCTGACATTTTTGAAATATATGCGCCCTTGATTGCTGACTTTGGAGCGTAAACTTCAAGTACGGTATGGTAAATACCGTCTCCGAAATGGTCAGCCACGCCGTGATCTACAGATGTGCTTACAACACCGCCGTCAACATACGATTTGCCGATTGCCTCTTTCATATCTTTTAAAGAAAATGTCTTGCCTGTGATTGAGCTTACATCATCTGTGCCGGAGTAAAGAAGCATATCAGAGTCAGCGTTGTATCGGTTCAGTTCCATTGAAAGATTGTCAGCTATTGTTTCGTACTGACGGTAATCTTCACCTCTCTGCTCTATTGTGGTATCAAGATAGAAGCCGCCCACAAGAATAGCCATAATCGGGATATATTCAGATGTTGTATAGCAGTAGATTGCAGGATTATCAAGTCTTGTAGGGGGATTTGACTCATTAAAGCTGTAATATGCATCTTCCCAGTCCTGATAAGCCTGCTTGGTTATCGGGCTGTAAGTGCTTGTATCAAAGCCTGAATATGTATAGCCTGACGGCTGTGCAACGCCGTTTTTAACATTTACCGTGCATAAAAAATTCATTATGCCAACGCTTGCGATAATCTGTGTTGTTCCCTTTGAATTAGCGGTAATTTTACCGTTGCTGTCAACATCGGCAACAGATTTATCACTTGTGGAATACACTACATTTTCAGGATTTGCGTTTTCAATACGGAATGTTGCGTTCTCACCTGCATTCAATGATACTACTTCGATATTCTGACTTGGTTTATCTGTAAAGAAAGCAAGGTCGTTTTCAAGGCAGTATTCTTCTGCCGCACTTCCGATTGCACCGTAAACCATAAAATCCGGTTTAATAAAGCAGCTGTCAGAGGTGAATTGTGTTGCAAAGCCAATGCTGTTCTTTCCGATTTTTTTTACGCTCTGCGGCACATACACGCTGTCAATATTATTGCAGATTATTGCGTAGTCGCCTATTGATTCTGTTCCCTGCAATACTGAATATTCATTACCTTTTTTGCCAAACGGATATGATACAAGTTCGCTTTTATCTTTGCTGTAAAGCACTCCGTCTGTAACCGAAAAATACGGATTGCTGACATCTGTAAGGTATTCGCAAAAGTTTTCGGAGTTAAAAAATGCGGTAGGAGAAATATCATTTAAGCTGTTCGGTAGTGTAATATTTGAAAGTTCATAATCTCCGCTGAAAGCATAATCGCCGATACTCTTCAGTCCCTCTGTAAGGCTGACGGATTGCAGACTGCTGCAAAGGCGGAAAGCAGAATCTCCGATTTCAGTTACGGAATACGGAATTGTTATTGAAGCAAGCTGTAAGCATCCGTTAAAGGCGTTGTCACCGATTTCTGTTACCGAATCCGGAATATAAATATATTCCAATCCATAGAAATCCATAAAAGCACCGTTTCCTATTTCGGTAACGGTACCCGGAATAATAATAGTCTTTAATGACTGCATATCACCGCCGAAAGCGTATTCGCCAATGCTTGTAACGCTTTGAGGAACAGCGTAAGACTCAGCTTCTGTATAATTTGGATAATCAATAATTTCTGTTACCAATTTATTAAACAGCACACCGTCTATTGAAGTGTAATACTGATTATTTTTAGCTACACTTATTTTCTCAATTTTATTGGTCGCGAATGCCCTTTTACCAATATCAGAAACAGCGGAAGGAATGGATACTTCTGACAAACCGGTGCTTTTGAAAGCCTCATCGCCGATTGTTTCAAGATTATCCGAAAAACTCACACTTTCAAGCTGACTGCAAAGCGAAAAAGCATAATCGCCTATTGTTTTTGCCGAAATCGAAAGGTTTTTAATCTGTGAGCAGCCGTAGAACGCATAGTCGGCTATCGCATCAATACTGTCAGGCAATTCTAAATTTTCTAATGCCGAGCAGTTTAAAAAAGCTCTTCTCCCAATGCTTTCAATGCTGTTTGGCAATACTATTTCATTAAGTGAGGTACAATCTGCAAACATCTGATTGCTGATGCTCTTAATGCCGTTTTCAACAGTAACGCTTTTAAGCTCACTGCATCTGCCAAATGCATACTCGCCGACTGAATTTACGCTTTCGGTAATTTTAAAGGATTTCAGGCTGTAACAGCCAAAGAAAGCACCGTCACCGATAGTTTTTATACCGTCAGACACATTGACATTTTCTAACCTTGTGCAGTAAAAAAACGCCGATTTGCCTATTTTTTCTACGCTTTCGGGTATGGTGATGCTTTCAAGTCCCGTGCAGTCATTAAATGCGTAATCGCCAATGATTTTTACCCCGTCATGGATTTCTGCATTTTTAAGAGAAAAATTGCCCTTAAAGGCACTGTCCCCGATTTCGGTAACAGGATAGCCGTTAATGGATTCCGGTATTTTTACCGAGGATTCGTTACCGGTATATTTGCTGATTACTGCTGAATTTTCGTCGGTAACAGTATATTTGAAGTTTTTGTAAATACCATCGTCATCTGTTGCAAACGCCGTAACCGAAAATACTGTTGAAATAAGAATCACAGCAGCAAGCAGTAATGATAATATCTTTGTTGTATTCATCTGAGCATCACACCTTTCTTTCTTGAGTATAACATATAAAATACAGAAATACAATAAATACCTTCTATGCCAATTGCTTTTTCTATAGTAGGATTTATTTTGTTAATTTTAAATTTTGGATTATCCCTTTAAATAAGCTGAAATTATTTGCTTAGTTTGTGAGATAAACCATAATTTAATTGACAATTAACAATTAAAAATTAACAATTAAGGATCGCTACGCTCCAAATTTATAATGTTGCGTGTTGTTTGGATAAGTTTGTTTTTCCTGGATTGATTGATATATCGGCAACGTTTCGGGACGTGTAGGAACCCGTCCCCTACGAAATTAAACAAACGTTTCCTGTATAGCCGTAGAGGACAGCATCCCTGACGTCCCTATGGGGCTGTAAAAAAACAGCCGTAGAAAAAAGACTGCAAACCTGCCGCAAGGGTAG
>JBJEOX010000057.1:0-3739 GCA_051880935.1 Ruminococcus sp. | reverse complement strand
CTTTTTTATTTCAACCTCCACCTTGTCGGTTTTTATCATATAAAACAGCTTTTTAATTCCCTTTGGCTTTTCGGGACGGTTTATAGAAAGTGTTGTAATCAAAAAAATACCCCCGCATAAATACTAATTAAAGTATATGCGAGGATAATCTATTTAATTAACGCATCTGAAATTAAAATTCAGTCATCGGGTCGTACTTAACACCGTTATAGCGGCACTCAAAATGCAGGTGAGGTCCTGTTGAGTTGCCTGTTGAGCCGGCATAGCCTATTGTCTGTCCCTTTGAAACATACTGACCGTAGCTTGCAACAGCGTTTGTAAGGTGACCGTAAATAGTAATTTTGCCGTTGCCGTGGTCGATAAATACATAGTTACCGAAACCGCCGCCGCAGCCGCAGCTGCCGTTTTTGCCCCAGTTATGAGGACATCCGTTATATGTAGCAATTACAGTACCGCTGTCAGCCGCAACAATAGTAGTTCCCATAGGAGTTCCGATATCAACGCCGCCGTGGCTGTAACCTCTGTCCTCTCCAAAAGGAGAAGTGATATAATAGCAGCCGGGTGCAGGCCATGTAAAGCCTGAGCCTGACGGAACATTACTATCCGGAGTATCCGGCTGTACCGGAACAGACGGACTGCCGCCGTTACTGCCGCCGTTGTCAGCAGGACTGTTATTTGATTCATTGTTATCCGGGTTGGAATTGTTATTGTTCTTCTGCGCAGACTGTTCCTGCTGTTTTTTGTAATATTCTCTTATCTGCTTTTCAATAGCTTCACTTTCATCAGCCGCATTTTCGAGCGCTGTTTTTGCGTTCTCACTGGAAGAATAGAGGTTGCGGAGTGTTTCCTCATTCTCTTCAAGAAGCTTGTTAAGCTCTGCCTGGTCATCTTCAAGAGAAGCCTCCTGCTCTTCAAGCTCTGTCTTGTCCTCTTCAAGAGCAGTTTTCTGCTCGGAAATCTTTTCAAGCTTTACGTTGATTTCGTCAATAAGCTCTTTATCATAGTTCGAAAGAGTCTTGATAAGTGATACCTTATCGATAAAATCTGAAAAGTCCTTTGCACCGAAGATAATCTCGATATCACTTGCGTTGCCTGCCATATAGATTGTTCTTAAACGCTCGCAGAGTGTATCAAGCTGACCGTCGATATCCTCGTTAGCCTTGTCAATACCCTTCTGCTTTTCCTCAATGCTGTCATTGAGGTCGCTGATTGACTCTCTTGTGAGTGCAATTTTGTCGTCGAGAACTTCAATTTTGCTTACAAGAGCCTCGTTGTACTTTTCTTTTTCATCAATATCTTCCTGAGTTTTATCAAGAATATCCTGATACTCCTGATTTTTCTGTTCAAGCTCCTGAAGCTGCTGCTGCAAGGAATCAATGCTTTCCGCACCTGCTGAAGAAACAGAAAGTGCAGTAGGCATTGAAATAATGCAGACGCTTAAAAGAGCACACAGAATCCTTTTTAATCTGTTCATTACTTTTCTCCTTTCACGAATTACCAACCGAGAATTTCATTACCTTCTTTTTTGAGATACTTGCGAATTGAAATAAAGCTTCCGAAGAAACCTATTATCACGCCTGCCACTGCAAACGCAACGGCAACGTAGAGAATTACTTTGCCGAGAGGAATGTATGTAAACGGAATCATACTTGTGATTGCGCTCATAACCGCCTCATACAAAAGCGCTATACCGCCCGTTGAAACAGCGGCAGAAATCAAGCCGATTACCATACCCTCAACGAGGAACGGCATACGAACAAAAGAGTTCGTTGCACCGACTGACTTCATAATGCTGATTTCAAATCTTCTTGAATACATAGTTGCACGGATTGTGTTTGCAATGATGAAAATTGAGATAATCATAAGTGCGGCAACAACGCCGATGCAGATTACGTTTACAAGACTGCTGATGTCGGTAAGCTTTTTAGCAAGCTCTCTGTGGTCGTTGATACTGTCAACGCCGTCAATTTTCAATATCTTGGCAACGGTGTCGTCATAAAGCGACAAATCGTTCATTACCACAATAAAGGAATCGGGCAGAGGATTGCGGTCTTCAATTTTGTTGAAAAGCTCCTCTCCGAGTTCTTCCTTATACTGTTTAAAAGCCTCTTCTTTTGAGTAAAAGGTAGCCGAGGCAACATTGCTTACCTTTTCAATATCTTTTCCTATGTAAACAGCCTCAAGCTGTGATACGTCTGATTTAATATAAACGGTAGTTTCGTTTGAATCTCCGACAGATTCAACGACCTGAGCAACATTTATTGAAAAAAGTGCCGCCGCACCTGTAAGAACAAGACAGCTTACAAGCACACAAACAGAAGCGATACTCATTATTCGGTTGCTCCATACGTTTTTCAAGCCTTCCTTTGCCAGATAGCCAAAGCCTTTCATAACATTATCCTTTCAAACTGTATTTGTCCGAGCAAATCAGTCGGGCAGAACAACCGCATTATCGGGATACTGCGGAACATCGTCATAATCATCATAATCATCGTAGCTGTCATAATCCTCATCGGTATAATAAACAGTGGGTTTTTTGTTCTTTGTGTCGCTGATAACCCTGCCGTGGTCAATTGTGATTACCCTGTGGTGGAACTCACGTACAAGCTCGTGCTCGTGGGTTACTACAAGGACAGTAGTGCCCTTTGCGTTGATTTCACTGAGAAGCTCAATAATCTCATACGACATCTCGGGGTCAACGTTACCTGTGGGCTCATCGGCAATGATGATTTCGGGGTTATTTACAAGTGCTCTTGCAAGGCTTACTCTCTGCTGCTCACCGCCCGAAAGCTCGCTGGGCTTGTCCTTCATCTTGTCTTTCAGTCCGACAAGGTCAAGAACATAAGGCACTCTCTTTTTGATAGTTGCTGTACTCTCGCCCACTGCCCGCATAGCAAAGGCTACGTTATCAAAAACATTCATCTTTTCGATAAGTCTGAAATCCTGAAAAACTATGCCCATATGACGGCGAAGATAAGGCACCTGTCTGCGCTTAAGCTTTGAAGTCTTTTTGCCGTTGATGACAATTTCGCCCGAAGTGGGAGTTTCCTCGTGCATAATAAGCTTCAGGAACGTACTCTTACCTGCACCCGAAGAGCCTACAATAAAAACAAATTCGCCCTTATTTATATGTAAGGTTACATCATAAAGCGCATGAGTACCGTTTGGATACGTTTTAGATACATTTTCAAAATCAATCATAAATTCACCTTATTTGGGGTTTGTGCCAAAAGGCACTTACTGAACACCGTGATAACAGCAAGCAAGGGCGTATATAATTTTTTTAATATACACCCCGACTTGTTAAAACGATTCAATAAATTATCAATACTTTGTAGGACTTGCGTTAAGATACTTCTTAACCATAAGTGCTACCTTGAATACAATAGCGTCCTCAAAAAAATTGATATTGCATTGCAAATACTTAGAAAGTATAAATCTACCCCATAAAACAATTCTCTTGGTGATAATGAAGGTATTTCTTGTGCATTTCCTCCATTCTCAGAAGGTGCATACTTTTTTCAATACCTAATAATTTTCTATCGTGATTCTCTAAAAATCTACTACATTGAATTTTCCCTTGAAAATCAAATGTAATATAACCTCTATCAAAAAGCTTGTCAAGGTTTGGTTGCAAAAGCAATCCATTATAAAGGTCCAGACGTTGAATGTTGTCGCTTGCATACCATGGTCTAATATGAGAAGCGACAAGAACTGGCAACAAGGAACAACCACTTAC
>JBJEOX010000056.1:0-3742 GCA_051880935.1 Ruminococcus sp. | reverse complement strand
ACCGTATTTCAAAAGCGGTTAACAAGCTTCTTGAAACCGACCCCTACAATCCGAATCTTCTGAAACAGAACCAGCTTTTATACACTGCAAGCATTTCAACAATCGACAGCTTTTGCTCGGAAATAGTACGTGAATATTTTCACGCACTCGGAGTATCACGTGACTTTCGAATTGCCGACGAGGGCGAGCTCGACGTGCTGAGAAAAACTGCACTCGACAATGCTTTTAACACCTTTTATTCTTCCGACAGCGAAGAATTTATTGCATTGCTTGACGCATTTTCAAGCAAGGGCGGAGATGTTAATCTTCGTGAAACAGTGCTTAAAATCAGCACGTTCCTTTCAACACAGCCGTTCCCTGAAAAGTGGCTTGAAAATATGCTTTCAAATTACAGTGGAAGCTCAGTTTCCGAGTCAATATGGGGCAAAATTATTATTGAATACACAAAATCAACAGTTCACCACGCAATAAATCTCACGCAAAATTCTCTGAAAATTCTTGAAAATGATGAAAAGTTGCAAAAATCCTTTGCTCCGAAAATTGAAGACGACCTTGTTTTTCTTGATAATCTTCTGAAAAAGCTCTACTCAAACTCTTGGAATGATATCTGTTCATCTGCCCTTTCATTTACAGCAGGCAGGCTCTCTCCTCCAAAGGGCTACAAAGACAATCCGTTGAAGGTTGCAGTAGCAAATAACAGAGATGAAGTAAAATCTGCAATAAAGTCGGTCCGGCTTTATTTTGACAGCAGTGAGGAAGAAGTACTCTCTGAAATGAAAAAACTGCATGGTCTTGTCGGTACTCTCTTTGACCTTGTGCGTGAATACATAAAAGAATTCAATGCATTAAAAAGCAAAAAGAATGTCCTTTCATTTTCCGATATTGAACTTCTCACAGTTAAGTTACTTGCAGAGCCGGGTGATGACGGTTATCAAAAAACTTCTGCCGCAGATGAAATTTCAAATCGCTATGATGCGGTAATAGTTGATGAATTTCAGGACGTCAACGACGTTCAGGACTTGATTTTTAAATGCGTGAGCAGGGAAGAGAACAATATTTTTGTCGTAGGTGACGTTAAGCAGAGTATTTACGGATTTCGTCAGGCAAAACCGCAGATTTTCATTGACCGCAAAGAATCCTATGAAAAATTTGATAAGGAAAATCCTGCTTATCCTGCAACTATAATCCTCGATAAGAATTTCAGAAGCAGAAAAGAGGTTTGTGATGCAGTAAACTTTATCTTCACTAACCTTATGACAAAGCAGTCTGCGCAAATGGACTATACAAAAGACGAAATGCTCAACGTAGGTGCGAGCTATCCCGAGAGTTCTGATTGTGACTTTGAAATTTCTTTAATAGAAAAATCAGCATTTGACGGCTTTGAATCGGCAGAGATTGAAGCTCACTATATCGCAAATAAAATTCACTCAATGATGAAATCGGGATTTCAGGTAAAAGACGGCGATACTCTGCGAAAAGCTACCTACGGAGATTTTGCCGTAATTCTGCGAAGCACGAAGAATACCGCACAAACCTACGTAAAAACGCTCATTGACTGCGGAATTCCTGCTTTCAGCGAGAACAAGGAAAACTCATTTGAAGCAAAGGAAATAAAGGTTGTTTTAAATCTTCTTCGTGTTATTGACAATCCTGCGCTTGATATTCCGCTGTTATCGGTTATGTGCAGTCCGATTTACGGCTTTACACCTGACGAGCTTTCTCAAATAAGAGCTGACGAGCGTTATTCTAATCTTTATGCGGCGGTTAAAAAATATTCGTCAAAAAGCACAAAAGCAAAGCACTTTCTTTTACAGCTTGAACAGCTGAAAAACTACTCCTATACCTGTTCCGTTGACGAGCTTATCGGCAAAATTTACGACACAACGGCAATCGGTGCAATTACAACCGCTGTCAAAGGCGGAGAAGCACCGAAGCGAAATCTCGAACTTCTGAGAATTTATGCAAGGACCTTTGAATCAAACGGTTACAAAACGCTTTCCGATTTTATTTCCTATATTGACAAGCTCACCGAAAACGGAACTCAGCTTCCTGCCGCATCATCAGATTCCGACTCTTTAAACGGTGTAAGGGTTCTCAGTATTCACGCCTCAAAAGGGCTTGAATATCCGGTGTGCTTTCTTGCCGACACAGCTAAACAGTTCAATAAAACCGATTTGCGCAGTGATGTGCTCATTGACAGCGTTGCCGGCTTAGGCATTAAAAAGCGAGAGGGTATTTGCCGTTACAACACTTTACCAAGGCTTGCTGTTGAAATTGAAATTTCACAGAATGAAATTGCAGAGGAACTTCGTGTGCTCTATGTGGCTATGACAAGGGCAAGGGAAAAGCTTATCACAGTTTGTACAAAGAAGAACGCCGAAAAATATCTTTCAAATCTATATTCAAAAATAGTGTTCGGCAATATTATCGAGCCATATTCGGTTGTGAGGTGCTCGGGTATCTCAGACTGGCTGCTGCTTTGTGCACTTGTTCATCCTTCACTTAATGATTTGAGGATGAAAATAAATCCATCAGCCGAACCTGTACCGTTTGCAGAAACTTCACCCTGGCATTTTGAATTTATAGATAGGGAAGATATGATTTTCGGAAATACCGATTATTCTTCAAATGAAGCAGAAAAAGTATTAGAAAGTATAATAAATACAGATAAGTTTGATTATGCCGAGCTTTTAAAAGCAAATTTGTCTTTCAGATATAAAAATGCAGATATAATGAATCTTCCGCAAAAGGTCAGCGCATCTCAGATTTCTCACAGCGAGAGTGATTATTTTGAAAAAGTGCTTATGAAACCGTCATTTCTAAACAAAGAAACGGCTGCCGCAGTTGACAGAGGAACTGCGCATCATAAGTTTTTGCAATATTGTGATTTTTCTAATGCAAAAGAAAGCTTTGACAGTGAAATTGAAAGGCTTAAAAAGCTCGGTCTGCTGACAGACGAGCAAACCGAGCTTATTGACAGAGAAAAAATGATAAATCTCCTGAATTCAGAGCTTGTACAGCGCATAATCAACTCGCCGCTTGTATTACGAGAGGAGCAATTCAGCGCAAAGCTTAAGCCGTCACAGGTGTTTGACGAATACGCAAGCGTTAATGCGGACGCTGAAATAATCGTTCAGGGTGCAGTTGACGTAGCCTTTGAAGAAAACGGCAAGCTTGTAATCGTTGATTACAAAACCGATAGGGTAAAAGACGTTTCAAAGCTTGCGTTGCTTTACGAAAAACAGCTTGAGCTTTACAGACTTGCTATGGAGCAGTCAAATGAAATGACTGTTTCAGAATGTATAATCTGCTCTGTTCACCTCGGTGAATACATTAAATTGTAAAAATACAGCCTGCTTTATCAATCCAAAGCAGGCTGTTACTATATGCTGTTAAATTTTAAGCCGCAAGCATTTTTTGAATTTTGGTTGCGTCCTTTACGTCAATTACGCTGTCACCGTTAACGTCGCTTGCAATAAAATCTTCTGTATTGTTCACGTCAATAAACGGCTTTCCGTCAGATTTTTTAATTTCAGCTGTAAATTTCTGAATACAGGTTGCGTCGTTTATGTTAACAAATCCGTCATTATTAACGTCGCCTTTAAGTCGTGTCGGAACATCAACAACATAGTCGTCAAGTCCGCTTCCGTTGAATATTTTGCTTTCGCCTTCTTTAATTTCATATCCGACTTCAGACGGATACTGCGTTCCGCCGCCGTTGTTGAAGATAATGTAAGCAGTC
>JBJEOX010000055.1:0-3748 GCA_051880935.1 Ruminococcus sp. | reverse complement strand
CAAAGATTGTTCTTAAAGCACTTGAAGAACCCCTCCGTCAGATTGCCGCAAACGCAGGTCTTGAAGGCAGCGTAATTGCAGAAAACGTAAAGAAGGCTAACAAGGTTGGCTATGGCTTTAACGCTCTTACAGAGGAATACACAGATATGGTATCAGCAGGTATCGTTGACCCGACAAAGGTTACACGTTCAGCTCTCCAGAATGCTTCTTCTGTTGCTGCAATGGTACTCACAACAGAGTCACTCGTTGCCGACATCAAAGAGCCTGCTGCTCCCACAGCTCCCGCATCACCCGATATGGGCGGAATGTACTAACTAAAAAATATTAATATAATTTAAGGGCGTTGCAAAACTGCAATGCCCTTGCTTTTTTTATTGCTCTATATTATAATAGTTTTCATAGAATAATTATTTTTAGCAGGTGATATTATGAAAATAAAGGAAGATTTTATTTTGCGCAAGGTTGCAGATTCATACGTTGTAGTACCCGTAAATAATATGTCGCTCGACTTTAACGGTATTATCAACCTTAACGAAACCGGTGCTTTCCTTTTCAGACTTATGCAAAACGGAGCAGACAGGGAAGAGCTTAAAAGCAAATTGCTTGACGAATATGAGGTTACGCCTCAAAAAGCTGAAAAAGATATTGATTTGTTCATAGAAAAGGTAAAGGACGCTGATGTTCTTGAGTAAAGAAGTCGCAATTGATGACGTAATAGATATAATGGTTGAAAAACTAAACAGCGGAGGTACAGTGACTTTTACTCCTAAAGGTAAAAGTATGCTGCCTATGCTGCGTGACGGTGAAGACGTTGTTGTCCTTTCAAAGCCTGACGGAAGGCTGCATCTTTTTGATATTCCGTTTTATAAGAGGAGCAACGGCGCTTACGTCCTCCACAGAATTGTAAACTTTGACGCTGACGGAAGCTATGTCCTATGCGGCGATAATCAGTTTGATTTGGAGCACGGAATTAAAGACAGCAATATAATAGGCGTTGTAACTGCTTTTTACCGCAAAGGAAAGGCATACAGTGTAAACTCTTTCAAATACAGGCTGTATGTTAATTTCTGGTTTTATACCAGATTTTTCAGATATGCTTATCGTTACGTTACAAATAAAGTTTCAAAATTATTCGGAAAAGGAAATAAAAAATCAGATGAAAAAACAGTTGAGTGATATTGAGAAAAAAGAATATTCCTATTTAATCGGAGTGTTAGCCTCTGCTGTTAATGAAACACCCGCACCTGTTCCTTATGAGGGCATAAACTGGATTAGATTGTTTAACATTTCAAAAGTCTGCGGATTGAATTCAGCTTTTGCAAATACGGTTTTAACGCTTCCTAAAGAATATTTGCCGAATGACAATACAGTAAAAATTCTGAAAGAGAATATTAACGCTGAGATTTTAATCGATAGCAATCACGGTTATGAGATTGAAAAGGTGATTTCTGTCTTTGATAAGTACAAAATCAAAAATGTTCCTCTCAAAGGCTATTTTATAAAAAATGAATATCCTCGTTCCGATTTCCGCTCAATAAGTGATTATGACATCCTTTTTGACAGAAATCAGACTGATTTGGTAAAAAAAGCATTCTCAGAGCTCGGCTATGAATTTTTACATAACGATGATAATCAGTACCACTTTCAGAAAAAACCGTATATGTACATTGAAATGCATGCAACGCTTGTTCACGAGTGGGAAAGCTATTATCCGTATCTTGTTGACATAATTGACAGAACCTTAAAGCGTGACGGCTATGAGTTTTCGTATGAATTAAGCCTTGAAGACCACTATTTGTATATGCTTGTCCACAATTCAAATCATTTCAGATTAGGCGGTTTGAGTGTCAGAATGTTGCTTGATACTTATGTATATTATCGAAATCATAAAG
The DNA here is from genome assembly GCA_051880935.1 of Ruminococcus sp. GTDB lineage: Bacteria > Bacillota > Clostridia > Oscillospirales > Acutalibacteraceae > Ruminococcoides. The sequence continues at coordinate 1,856 of JBJEOX010000055.1, read as the reverse complement.
ATGATTTTGACTTTGATTATCTTAATGAAAAGCTCAGACTTTTTAAACTAGATACTTTTGAAAAGCGGATAAGAGAAATTGCATTCAACTGGTTTTCTCCCGACAAGCGAAGGATTACCTTTGACGATTTGGAAGTATTCATTCTTCTTAGCGCAAGGCTTGGCAGAGTTGATGCAGGCGTTATGATAAGCTCGCACAAGATGATTAAATCAGCGGAGAAAGAGGGAAAAAGCAAGTCGAAGTTTTCCTACTTTCTAAAAACTTTGTTTCCGAGTAAAAAATTTATGTCGGTAAATTATCCCTATGTAAACAAATTCCCGTTTTTACTTCCCTTTTCATGGGCTCAAATGTGGTTCAGAAGATTCTTCATAGAAAAAAACGTCAGCGTAAAGAATGGGTTTAAAAACCGATTTTCTTACACTGACGATGATATAAAATATTATGAAGGCTTGCTTAAAGAAACAGGTTTTGATGATTTCGATTTTAAATGAATATAGGCTGTAATGTGTATCAGTAAAGTAACCTTACACATTACAGCCTTTGTTTTATTATGAAAGAAATTGTTTAGAAACGGTCGGTCAAAGAAGTTCTATAATATCAAGCTGTCTGCTCAAATTGCAAGTAGAGAAACTCAATTTATACATTTTTCGTTTCGGGAATTGCTTTCAGCTTTCCGACAATTTCTTTAACCTTTGTAAATTTGCCTTCGAGTATTGTATTCATTCCGAATGCCGCAGTCGGAATCAGCAGGGGAATATATGTCAGAATGTACTGTGATTTTCCTTCAAAAAGAAGATGATATCCGAATCCACCCAGAATAACAAGCAAAAGCAAGGTTGTTTCAATATTAGTCTTGCGTTTCAGAAATAAGCAGTAAATTCCTATTACAAACAGTAGATAAAGAATCTGAATATATAGATTGAAATAAAGCTCAAAGAACTGTCCTAAGCTTCCGTTATACATTCCGTTGCCGATAGAGTTTACATTGTAACTGTGCTCCTTAACCTCGCTGACCCATATGCTTTCAAAGGTCGGCTCGTTCCATTGGCTTACAATTTTCTTGCCAAAGAAGTCAATTGCATATCCCGTATTGCTTCCGAACACGTTTAATCTGTTTTTAATGTCGTTCCAAGCCCTCCGGTCGGCAATTTTGTTGTCAAGGTTACTGCTTTTATATGTTTCAAGCGCAATTCCGTTGTACCAACCGGGAGCCATATTTGAATCGTTAAGTCCCATATCAAGGTACATTGTCTGCGACACACCCTCGGCAAGGTCGGTATTTGCTCTGTTTTCGTAGCTTATAATAATCAGATTATTTATACCTACTGTTGCAACACAAAGCACAAGCGCAAATGCAATACTCTGCCACTTTTTCTCCCTCACCGTGTGAACTGTCAGCATAACCGCAAACGCAACGAGATAAATCATATTGTTGTACTTTGCCATAGTTGCCAGAACAAGAAGCGCCGCACAGGGGATAAGAAGTGAATACTTTGAGGTCTGAAAATATCTTATCAAAAAGTAGCTTGACCAGATTGCACAGCACATACCGATGATATTTCCGTAAACAAATGTGCAGAAAAGCATCGGCTGAAAACAGCCTGTAAGTAATAAAATTGCGATAAATTCAATTGAACGTCTTTTAAAAACACACTTTGTGATTTTTGCAATGCCAAGATACGCAACATCTACGCAGATTACATTCAGAACCTGCACAGGCATAGAGCTTGAAGTGCCGAAAATTCTGTAGATTATCTCGCTGATAAACACAAATCCAAGTTGGAACGGATAGAAGTTATAGTAAGCGTGACAGTTGTAGTATACTCTGTTGTAAAAGTCACCTTTACCCGATATTG
>JBJEOX010000054.1:0-3794 GCA_051880935.1 Ruminococcus sp. | reverse complement strand
CTCGCCGTGTCCCTACGTCAACGTTGCTGTAATTCCACCGACAAATTATAGTTTATTATAATTCAAACTAACTTAAAGCAATAATCAAATTTGTAAATTCTAAAATGTTGGGAAGTTTTTTGAGTGGCAGAAAATTTTGTTATGATTGCACAACAGGTGCTTGTTTTGTTTGTATTAATTGCAGTCGGTTTCGTTTGCGGCAAAAAGGGAATCCTCACCGACTCCTCGTCAAAACATATCACCGATATAGTTTTATATGTTGTAACGCCCTGCGTTATGATAACGGCTTTTCAGCGTGAGTTCAGTTTTGAACTGCTCGGCAAGATTCTGATTGCAACGCTCTGCGCATCGTTAATCATTGCAGGTTCAATTTTTGTTGCAAAGCTTTTGTTCCGTGACAAGGACGAAAGCCGCAAAAAGGTTTTGCAGTTTTCGGTAATCTTTTCAAACTGCGGCTTTATGTCGCTCCCTCTGCAAAAGGCAGTTCTGGGCGACGACGGCTGGTTTTACGGCTCAATCTTCGTTGCGGTCTTTAACATTTTTGTGTGGACTTACGGTCTTGTAAGTATGAGCGGCGACAAAAAACAGCTCTCCGTTAAAAAGCTTGCATTCAACCCCGGAATTGTGGGCGTGCTGATTGCGCTGATTCTGTTCGTCTGCAAAATCAATCTGCCCTACATAATCAGCCAGCCGATTGAATATCTGTCCGACCTCAACACACCTTTGCCTATGCTCGTAATCGGTTTCTATCTGTCGCAGGCAAATTTCAAAAAGGCGTTCACCGATTTGGGTACATACGCCGCTATGACAGTAAGGCTCGTTGCTATACCCGTTGCCGCCGCCGTTGTAATGTCGCTGTTCGGAATTGACAGAACAATTATCGTGGCGTTCATAATCGCAAGCTCTGCACCGACTGCCGCCACAACCACAATGTTTGCGGCTAAGTACAACAGAGACGTTGAGCTTTCGGTAAGCACCGTCACTGCGACAACGCTTGTGTCGATTGTCACAATGCCGCTTGTCGTTGCGTTTTCGCAGATTTTGTAAAGGAGAATCACTATGGCTAAAAGCTCAATGCAGAAGCAAAAGCTTTTGTATCTGCAAAAACTTTTGCTCGAAAAAACCGACGAAAATCACGCCCTTTCAGCAAACGAAATCAAGCAGGCGCTTGAAGCCTACGGAATCAGAACCGAGCGCAAGAGCCTGTATGACGACTTGAAAATTCTTGAAACCTTCGGACTTGACATCTGCCGCACACGCAGTACAACCGTAAAATACTACGTAGGCAGTCGTGACTTTGAAATGCCCGAATTAAAGCTTTTAGTAGACGCAATCCAGAGCTCAAAATTCATCACGCACAAAAAGAGCCTTACGCTCATCAAAAAGCTTGAGGGACTTGTCAGCGAAAACGAGGGCAAACAGCTCCAGCGGCAGGTTTACGTTTCAAACCGTGTAAAAAATGTCAACGAAAAAATCTACTATAATGTTGACACGCTCCACAACGCAATCTCACGTGAAAGGCAGGTCGCTTTTAAATACTGCAAGTGGGAAACCGACTTTGGCTCGGAAAAGAAAATCGTCAAGGTCGAGCGCAAGAACGGCGCAGTGTACAAGGTGTCGCCCTGGGCACTTTGCTGGGACGACGAAAATTACTACCTTGTAGCCTACGACAGCGAGGCTCAGATGATTAAGCACTACCGTGTTGACAAAATGGAAGGAATCGAAATCACAAACGACGGGCGTGACGGCAGAAAGACCTTTGAAAAGTTTGATATTGCAGGCTACACAAAGGGCGTTTTCTCTATGTTCGGCGGTGAGCAGGCAGGCGTTAAGCTGTCGGTTGACAACAGCCTTGTAGGCGTTATTGTTGACCGTTTCGGGTCGGACGTGATGATTATGAAAGAGAGTGAGTCGAGCTTTACGGTGAATGTTGACGTTATGCTTAGTCCTCAGTTTTATGCTTGGGTGTTCGGACTCTGCGGCAAGGTAAAGATTCTCTCACCGCAGAAAGCTGTTGACGAATACAAGGAAAGACTGAGAGAAATTATTGCAACATATCAATAAAATTCAATTGTTGTGTGTTTCTGATTATTTATTGCGAAATAAGAAACATTACTATTTATCAATATATTATCAGATTTTTTGCGTAAAATCCATAAAAGACCTTTAAAAGCAGCATAAATACTTGCTTATTCTCAGAAAATGCCGAATAATAGCGGAATATCAAAATTTTTATTATTTTTTAAAACATCAATTATTTTTATGCGATTTTCAGTATTTTATTGACAATATATAAAATAAGAATTATTATTAATATCGTAAAGCAAGACAAAATATCATTATTTTTGTTAAATGGGTATATAAATGAGGTGTTGTTATGAGTTTTGATTTCTTGCGTTCCCCCTCGACTTCGAGTTCTACGTTCAGAGTCGTTTGCGGTGAAATGGTATTGGATGACAGATGGAATGTACACGGCGAGGTTGCTATTGCGCTTGTCAGAACAGGCTCAATGACGATTGAAACTACCACAAATTCATACAGTCTTAATCAGGGCGATATTTACTTTATTTCCCCCAATCAGAAGTACAGAATAGCTGAAAACCGCAACGCTGTTGTCGACGTTATTCTGCTTAACCTTTCAAATCCTGCTTCCGTTACGCAGGAGTATATTCCGCAGAGCCTTATCAGAGGGCTGACAACAGGCAACTGCACTCACTTTGCAAAGGTTACTCCCGAGGACGCATTCTATTCTGAAATGCTTGACGATTTAAGAGCTGTCACACAGGCTGAAACTGAAAAGTTTGAGTTTTTCCAGCTTCTTGTTCACGGTAAAATGTACGAGATTTTCTACATTCTCTTTGCAAACAAGTACATTGAAATTCTCGACGTTGAAACTCAGGGTAAAAAGTACCGTGCACTGCGCAGAATTACAGAGTATATCAATGAAAACTTCTGCGAGAACATTTCGCTCGATACAATTGCTCAGACAACCGGTCTTAGCCGTTATTACGTTTCGCACCTTTTCAAGGAGCTTATGAACACAACTTTTGTAAACTACGTAAACGAGCTTCGCCTTACCCGTGCGGCTATGCTTCTCACAACAACCGATACTCCGATTATCGAGATTGCAGGAATGTCGGGCTTTAACAATATTTCAAACTTCAACAGAGCGTTCAAAATGTATTATGACATCACTCCGTCAAAGTACAGAAAAACAGAACGTCAGTCTTATTGAGAAATACCACCGATTAATGCCGATGCAGCTTGCGTCGGCATTTTGCTTTATAGGGGTGTGAATATTTAGCTTTGAGTTTTGAGTTAAAGGTCGGTCGAGTGCCTCGACCGATGGACTTTTCTGTGAAATATTGGTATAATTTTCCGCTCGGTTTTGTGCGATACTATGGGTTGAAAGCAAATGCTAACTGTGGTAAAATTATTATGATTATGAATTATTCGGGTGATCAGGTTTGAGAAATTTTTTTGATAAAAAAATTAACAAGGTGCTGTCGGTTGCGCTTGTTCTGGTGTCGATTCTCGTTGTAATACAGACCGCTTTTGCAAGCGGAACGCTGAAAGCAGGCGAGAACGAGCAGACTGCTCTTGCGTCAAATATCAATCCGAAAATTGATGAAATCGTCGCAGGCGAGGGAATTGTGCTGACGACGACAGAGCCTGTTTCAACAGCAGAAAAACCGACGCAGACAACAACTGTTGCACCGTCAACAAAGGCGACCAAGGCAACAAAACCGTCTACAGCGCAAGCCACAACGCAGGCGGCAACCATTCCCTTTGCA
>JBJEOX010000053.1:0-3799 GCA_051880935.1 Ruminococcus sp. | reverse complement strand
AATCGTACAGGTTGTGTTATAATAATAGTATAAAAATATTTTACCACAATATTTTGTATGTTTTCATTACTGACGGGCGGATTGCAAAATCCGCCCAAAACTCTTTTTAGGGGGATTTTTAATTAACATTTATGGTCGAGCGGATAGGCTGTAATAATTCGAAAGTTTAATGTCCGAATTAATTTATATATTTAACCTCAATGCAGGGAACGGTCTTGACCGTTCCGATTACCTGAAAGTCAGATGTAATCCTGCGGAACAGTCAAGACTGTTCCCTACACTAACCGATTAATTAAGTTTATTTGTAAACCTAATTTAACATAAAAAGTGAATATGAGTTGATTGTAAAGCTACATTTTATCTGTTATTCTATTGTCAAAGGGGTGTGAAAAAGTATGATTGGTATGAATCTGAAATATTTTCGCAAAAAGGAAGGTCTTTCTCAAGAGGAGCTTGCCGAGAAAATTGAAGTATCACGTCAGTCTGTTGCCAAGTGGGAAAGCGGAGAAACTCTGCCTGATATCATCAAGTGCAGAGAGCTTGCAAACCTTTTCGGCACGACGATTGACAACCTGATTAACTACTCGTTTGAGGAGGAAAAGCTCGTCGAAAACGAAACCGACGGCAAATTTGTTTTCGGAATCGTCAAGGTGGGCGAGAGAGGTCAGGTCGTAATTCCCAAGCACGCAAGAGAGGTTTTCAAAATCAACCCGGGCGACAAGCTCGTAGTTCTCGGCGACACCAAGCAGGGCGGAATCGCTCTGGCGAAAATTCCGGGTCTGGAATCATCTTTTAAATAACTCCCCTAAAAATATTTAGTCGGTGATAAAATGTACGCAATTAAAACAACTAACCTAACAAAAAAATACAAGGACAAAACTGCCGTTAATTCGCTTAACCTTACGGTGAACAAGGGTGAGCTTTACGCCCTGCTCGGCGTGAACGGCGCAGGCAAATCCACCACAATCAAAATGCTGTCCTGCCTTGTACCTCCCACAAGCGGCGACGCACTTTTGCTCGGTAAAAGCATTGTAAGCGAAAGCGCAAAGGTGAAACAGCTTATCAACGTTTCTCCGCAGGAAACCGCCGTTGCCGAAAAGCTTTCCGTGCGTGAAAACCTCGAGCTTATCGCAAGAATCTACGGTGCCGACAGGAAAAGTGCAAAGCGCAAGGCTGACGATATGATTGAAAAATTCGATATGCAGGAGATTGAAAAAAGCCGTGCAAAAACTCTCTCGGGCGGCTGGCAGAGAAGACTGAGCATTGCAATGGCTCTTATCTCCGAGCCTGAAATCCTCTTTCTCGACGAGCCTACTCTCGGTCTTGACGTGCTCGCACGCAGAGAGCTGTGGAGCGTGATTGAAAAGCTCAAGGGCAGAATCACGATTATCCTCACCACCCACTACCTTGAAGAAGCCGAGTCGCTTTCCGACAAAATCGGAATTATGGCTAAAGGCGAGCTTAAAGCCGAGGATACGGCTGAAAATCTCAAACGCCTTGCCGATACCGACAACTTTGAGGAAGCGTTCATCAGAATCGCAGGGGAGGGTGTAAAATGAGAACTTTTGTCTTTGCTTCACGAAACACAAAGGAAATCCTGCGTGATATGATTACGCTGTTTTTCGGGCTTGGCTTTCCGCTTGTGCTTATGGTGCTTTTGTCGGCCATCAACGCCGGTATTCCGCAGGAAGCCGCCGAGGCTACAAAGCTGTTTCAGATTCAGAACCTTGCACCGGGAATCTCTGTTTTCGGTCTTAGCTTTATCTCTCTGTTTTCGGCTCAGCTTATTTCAAAGGACAGAACAACCTCCTTTGTTCTCCGCCTGTTTACCTCTCCGCTCAAAGCGTTTGAGTTTATTTTAGGCTACACGCTTCCGCTTGTGCCTATGTCGCTTGCGCAGACTGTAATCTGCTATATTGCGGCGATTTTCTTCGGACTTGAAATAACTCCGAACATTCTTCTTGCCGTAGTTGTCAATATTCCGATTGCACTTGTGTTTATCGCACTGGGACTGCTCGCAGGTACATTCCTCAACGAAAAGGCAGTCGGCGGAATCTGCGGCGCATTGCTCACAAACCTTTCGGCTTGGTTTTCAAATATCTGGTTTGACACTGCACTTGTCGGCGGCTGGTTTGAGTCTATTGCAAACGCACTGCCGTTTGCTCACGCAGTAAATGCGGCTCGCTATGCCGTTTCGGGCGAATATTCCGAGATTATGCCCGAGCTTTTGTGGGTGATTGTCTATGCAGTCGTACTGCTTGCGCTGGCAATTTCGGCTTTCACAATAAAAATGAAAAGGAACAAATAAATGCAGAAATCCATTTCCGCTCCCTCGGTGCGCTATCACCTGATTGACGCATTAAGAGGCTTTGCACTTGTCAATATGGTGCTATTCCACCTAATGTACGATATTTTCAATATTTTTTCAGCCGGAACAGGCTGGAACAGTGAACCGCTCACAATAATATGGGAGCGGTTTATCTGCTGTTCATTCATAATTCTGTCGGGCGTGTCGTTCAATTTTTCGCACCACCCGCTCAAAAGAGGAATAATTTTAAATGCCTGCGGATTTTTGATTACGATTGTTACCGTGCTCGTTATTCCGAGTCAGGCTGTGTGGTTCGGAATTTTAAACTTCTTCGGCTGTGCAATGATGCTTGCGTATCCGCTCAAGGCTTATCTTGAAAATATCAAGCCTGTCGTCGGAGCAATTATCAGCCTGCTTTTGTTTGCTTTTTTGTACGGAGTTCCCGAGGGATATGTCGGCTTTTTCGGGATTGAGCTTTTCAGCCTGCCCGAATTTCTGTACGGCATCAAGGCTTTTGCATTTATCGGCTTTCCGTCAGCCGATTTCCACTCAACCGACTATTTTCCGATAATTCCTTGGATTTTTCTCTTTTTGTCGGGATATTTTGCGTGGCGGGTGATTAAAAACTGCAACGCTGACAGATTTTTCAAGTGTAAAATCCCGTTTTTAAACTTCATAGGACGCCACACGCTGATAATCTATCTTCTTCATCAGCCGATTATTATGGGAATTTTAGAAATCCTGAGAATATGCTATGAAAAATAACTGCATATAAAATGAAACGAGCCGGCATTGTTAAATGTCGGCTCGTTTCGGGAGAGAGTATATTTTAAGAAGAAAGAATTTACAAACTTTCGTAGTTGTTGAACTTATAAAAATATGTATTACTTTTTGCCTACCGGCATACATTCGGAGCAAAGCTCCATACTGTACACCATATTGTCTTTTGCGACCATTGTAATCGGAGTTTTCGGTACAAGCTTGTTGAACATCACAAGGAAGCTGTCGTCGCCTCCGTCGTGCATACCCGTTACAACACGCTCGACGTTGTTTTCCTTTACAAATCCTGCTACGGCACTCGGTGCGTCGTCGTGGAACAGAACGGTCATATCCGCACCCGATTCCTTTGAAACAAGGAAAAGATATTCAATCTGGTCGCTTACGGTTGTATAGTTGCTTGTCGGCTTCAGAATGCTGAGCACCCTGAGCTCACAGCCGCAGTCGTCGGCGATTTTCTTTGCGGTTTTGATGATTCTGTCGCAGTCGTACTGGCTTGTGACGCATGCGAGTACCGACGACCTGTTTTCTTTCATTATGTTGTCACCTCCTTTTGTTATTGTGCTTATATCATACAAACCGTTTATGAAGTCTGTATATTGTTAATGTGAATTTATTGTGAAAGTTTTGCATTATTTGGAAATTGCACAATACGTTGATAAACGATAATTTGTCGAGTGCCTCGACGGGCAAATCGAGTGGAAAAATCGGATT
>JBJEOX010000052.1:0-3804 GCA_051880935.1 Ruminococcus sp. | reverse complement strand
GGTTGTATTTGATTTTACATACAACGGTATAAAATATACAAGCACGGTTAAAGACAGATGCCTGTATAACAACATAACAACTTATATGGCTGAGGAGAAAAACGGATATTTTACAACTTTTCCGCCTGAAACTCAGACTGCACTTCGTCAGGCACAAACTGATTTGCTTAACAGTATTCAGGGTATGTATGACGCCGTTAAAGATTTAGGCATTACTGAACCGAGTACGTATTCCCCTGCGGTCAGCGTAAGCGAGCTGACCTATGATTCTGCAACGGAAGGTACTTATACCTTTTCATCAACAACAGAGATAAGAAATATTGAACCTTGGGGTTTAAAATATTCATTTTATGTTGATGGACAAACCGTTACCGACTTTGCTGATTACGGTGCTGTTGTTTTTACAGGTAATGACGGAAGCTTTGACGAGAGTACTGTCAGCATAGATAACTTGCTGAGTAACGAAAATTCCGTAATGTATTCAAAGTCGGCAGGCAATGTATATCTTTCCGAAGATGAAAGTGCCGTTGAAATTTATTATATTAACAATATGAGTGCTGTGAATTTTAACAAAAATATTTATGCAGTATTTTTTGTTAAGGATAGTGACGGCAACACTTATTACTCAGATGTAGTTTCAAACAGCTACTACTCGGTGGCGGCAGCAGATACTTCTGAAAATGCCAATATCAGCCAGTCAATAATTACTTATTCAAATGCATTAAGCAATTATGCTACCATTATTAAAAAGGCAGAAGAACAAAACGGCTAATTTGCATTGTTAGGAGTGGAAATGTGAAAAAAGAATATGAATCTCCGGAAATGGATATTGAGTATTTTGCTATTTCTTCTTCTGTTTGTAATAGCGGATTTGGCTGGGAAGAAGAAGACGATGGATATGGAGACGGAGCGGAGGAATAATTAATTATGCGTAATCGAAAGATGAATATGAAAAAAAGTAATGTCATTATAACTGCCATAATTTCAATAACAACAATCTTACTCGGCGTTGCATTTATGCCTTTTGCCAATAACTTTAATGCTGTTTCGACTACAATGCCTGTCGCTGAAAACAATTATTATGCTCCGGGATTTGAAGAAGATGAAGCATTGGACGATAACACAAAATCAGACAGCATTGATATAAACAAATCGGAAAATCCTGCAATTCAGTCCACTGAGAAACAAAATGCACATACTTTTACGCTTATCAAATCAAATGGATTAGCGAATTCATCTGTTACAGAAGCAACAACAGCTCAGACAGGAGAATTTATGCTTGGTGACGTTGACCGTAACGGCGAAATAAGTATTGCAGACGCTACTCAGGTTCAGAAGATGATAGCTTATCTTATTGAGCCAACCCCTGAGTCGAATGCATTGGCTGATGTTAATGCCGATAATAAGGTTAATATTTTAGACGCTACACTGATACAGATGTACTGCTGCGGATTGATTGACAGCTTTGCCGGTTCAGAGCCCACAACCGAACCGACAAATTCAATTGAAGGCACCACTACAAATACTGAAACAAGCACATCAGCTATAGATTCGTCAGATTTGCCGCCAAAAGCACCTGTTCAAAACGGCGAATGGGGCGCATCGGTCAAGAACTGATTTTCAGATCTACTAAGCAATAGTACGATATCAGAAGGAATAAATCTATTTTATCAAGAAATTTTGCAGAAAAAAAGCAGGCGGTTTCGCCTGCTTTTTGCTTTAAAGGAAAAATTTATTTTTTAATTAATTTCTGAATTTCAAGTGCTTTGCCGAGGTCTCCTTCAACCTTAAGCTTGCCTACGGTGAACGCAAACACGGGGTCGAGCTTGCCGTGAACGAGCTTTAAAAATTCCTTTGAGTCGATTATGAACAACACATCTCTGTCATAATACTCATACGGCTCAACATTTAATTTTCCGTCGTTGAGTTCAGCATAAAATCTGCCCTCTCCCTCGCCTGTCATATTAACCTGCAATGCAAGGTGACCTCTGTAGTCGCTTACATCTGCCTGCATAAATGTTGCTTTTACCTCGTCAAAAATTTCAAAAAATGTCATAAATGTACTCCTCAAAATTTAATATGATTTATAAATCAGCTGTTGTGCTTTCTCTTTATCTTACCCGAAGCGGTCTTTTCAAATTCATCACTTCTGACTATTGTTTTTACAATTCTCTTGTAAAGCGGAAGCTCTGCGTTGATTTCGTCGGTCTTTTTGGCAAATACTTCTTCAACATTTGTAATGCCCTTAAGCTTTACAAAATCCTCGTTGGGGAACATTTCTGCAATGATTTTTCCGTCCTCGGAATACACCATAAGCTCCTTTGCAAGAAGCCAGCCGTTGTACTTGTTTTCAAGCTCCTCGGGAGAAACGTTCTCACCGTTTGCAAGAATAATCAGATTCTTCTTTCTTCCCGTAATGAAAAGGAAATTATCCTCGTCAATATATCCGAGGTCGCCTGTTCTGAGCCATTCTCCGCTGAGTGCGTTAGCTGTTTCAGCCTCGTCCTTGTAGTAACCAATCATACGGCTTTTACCCTTTACAAGGATTTCACCGTCCTCGATTTTTACTTCACAGCCGGGGATAACAACTCCGACAGACTCTTTCTTGATATATCCTCTTACATTTGCCGCAATTCTCGGTGAAAACTCGGTCATTCCATAGCCCTGAATAACGTCAATTCCGTATTGTGCAAACTCATCAATCAAAGCAGGGTTAAGGTATGCGCCGCCGCTGTAGATTGTGTGAAGTGAAGTTCCGAAAATCTTTTTGGCAAGCATAGCTTTGGGAACTTCGGGGTGCTGTGCTGACAATTCTGACAGCTGATAGGAAATCGTCTGAATTATCATCGGAACAAGCAGGATGATGTCAGGGTTGAAAATATTGAGATTCTTTACAAGGCGCATTATCGAGTCGTTAAAACAGATTGTTGCGCCTGCACAAAGGCACGCAAGGATGTCGCAGGTAAAGCAGTATGCGTGGTGAATCGGCAGAACGGAAAGCGAAACCGTACCGACAGGCTCGCCCATATCCATACACGTTGCATTATCCATAAGACTCTGCTGTGAAAGCATTACGCCCTTACTCTTGCCTGTTGTGCCGGAGGTAAAAAGAATTGAGCTCATCTTTTCGCTGTCGATTTCAACGTCAAACTCTCCCTCATTTTCGCTCATAAGCTGAGCAAACGAAAGTGTTTCATCACTTGAGCTTTCAGCGTTCATATCAATATAGTAACGTATGTTTTTGCAGTTTGCACGGATTGTTTCAATTCTGTCCGCAAGCACCTTGTCATAAACGAGTGCAGAAACGTCTGCCCTGTTGAGAAGCTCTGCAATATCTTCAGCAGGAAGCTCCTTGTCAATCGGAACAATTACGCTGTTGCTGTTTACCGTTCCGAAATATGTCACTACCCACTCGTAGCTCGTTGCACCGATTACGGCAATATGCTTTGTAAGCAAATCAAGGCTTTTAAGCACATTCGAAAATGTCATACTGTCTTTTCTGATGTCGGTGTATGTTTTTGAAACGATTTCCTTTTTGTTCTTATAGCGGAATGCGTCCTGACTGCCGTACATTTTTGCAGTGTCATTAAGCATTTCCTTGATAGGCATATCGCCTTCGCCCATAAGCTTGTATTCAATTTTTCCGTCCTTGATAACGCTGTCCTTGGTGTGAACGTACTTGATATATTCGCCAAGGTTAGCAACCGTTTCTTCTGGCTTCTCTCCGCCGAATCTGTAGGGGTGGTGCATGTCCCAGAGAGCGGCAACCTTTCTGCTTCCGACAGCGTCCAGTACATTTCTCAG
>JBJEOX010000051.1:0-3809 GCA_051880935.1 Ruminococcus sp. | reverse complement strand
TAGCGTCAGACCTGTATGCCAACAATTCATTCTATTACGTTGAGTCAGCTCTTGATAGTTCACAAGGAGTGAGCAGCGGCGTAAGTGACGCTCTCCAGACTGCGATTATCAGCCGTGACGTATCCGGTTTTTCATGGTTTGATTCAAACGGCAACGGTGCGATTGATAATGATGAACCAAAGCTTCGCAACGTAAGGGTAAAGCTTTATCAGTATGACGCATATGCTCCCGAAGGTCAAAAATATATTGACACGGGTTTGGAAACCACTACCGATAAAGATGGACGTTATGTATTTACGAATGTTCCTTCTGCTACTTATGCTGTCAGATTTATGGCTCCGGAAAGCGGAGTAGTGTATATCAACGATTCAAATAATGCTTTGGCATTCTCAAAGTTAAGTCAGACGCTCGTATATAGTGAAACTCAGGAGAATTGTGATGATCATACCCTGGAAACCGGTGTTACTACTCATAATATTTCCAAAGGTATTGATACTACACCTAAAGCGGAAGAGAATGACAAGATATATATTTTCTCTACGCCAAACTTCTATGTGCCTTCCGACTACAGCGTATATACAATGACGAATCAGACAGCAGGTAAAAACGCCGTCTGGAATAAATTCCAGTATAGCAGAGTTTTCCTGAATGCAGGATTTAACCTTAAGAATTATTATTCATTATCGCTTGATCATACTAACGCTCTCGGGGATCCTCTGAATGGAGTTAAATATAAATTATTGTATTTGAATGAGGCGGATAATACTTGGTATCCTGTATATTACAGTACAATCTCTTCCGGCGAGAACGAAACACTTGAAATAAAATGTATGAGCTCAGATTTAAAAACTGAGGCGGATTTGACTAATGATAATATTCAATACATTTTCTCAACTGATGCGTCGGGTATTCTACAATTTCCTAATCTGCTCAACGGTAAATATCGACTTTATCAGATTACCGATGATGATGGATTTATAACAGATGGATATCTCGGGTTTGAGAGTGATTATCTTGAATTCGATTTACCGAATAAAGTATTGAAATCAGAATTCGACAATAAATCGATTGATGGTACATATTATCAGTCGTTAAGTGATGATTCGAAGGTAGCAAATATCAGTAAGTCTGTTGATAAAAACAATCTTTTTGAAGACGTAAATGATACTGAAAATTATTATTTCAGGAATACTAATCTATCAATAGAAAATAAGCTTTACTCGATATCTGTTACGAAGCAGTGTTATGACGAAGAAACTCAGGAATATCTGCCTCTTCAAGGCGCATCCTTCAGACTGGAACGCAAAGAAAACAATGAGTGGGTTACTGTCAGCGACGGAGAAGAATCAGAAAAAACAACTGATAGCAGCGGTGTAATTTCGTTTGCAAATCTTCTTCCCGGCAGTTACAGACTTGTCGAAACTAAAACGCCTGACGGCTATCTGAAATTGCAGAACCCAATCGAATGTATTGAATTACCTTATGCTGTTACAGGAACAAGCTATACTGACGAAGAGAATTACACCGATATAAGCAATGCTGATTATGAACTGGCGGTAAATAATAAGAATTTATTAAAGAAAGTCAGCGGTAAGTCCTATTACGGACATGTTGGTATGACGGTTATTAATCAGAATTCTCAGTTTACACTTCCTACGACAGGCTTTAACGGATTGTTTATTACAGTGGCATTCGGAATAGTAGCTTTTGCGGGTGCAATAACCTTGTTTATTCTTTCGAAGAAAAGAAAAGGCAAGGGCAAGAATAGTACAATCAATCAATAAATCGATTATTTGAATTATTCTTGAAAATCTGAAAACAAGGCAAAAGTCATTTGCTGACTGATTTGTGATGTTTTCGTAATTGGTTGATTGTCTTTCTGAGCGTAGGGGCTTTCAGAAACAATATGTTTCGTAGCCCCTCGCTCAGGAATGATTTATCTTGTAAAACTAGGGTCGCAAATCCCTATCATTATAATTAAAAAGTAAATTTAGAGAGGAGTATTATTATGAAAAAATTTGCATCACTGTTCTTCAGTGTTGTTCTGGTTGCATCTATGGTAATTTCCACTGCAGTATCAGTATTTGCCGCATCAACTGAGGACGCTGCTCAACTCGGCAGAATATCAATTACAAAGACGGATCCTGAAACAGAAAAAGCTGTCGAGGGTTCAATATTTTCTGCTTGGCGTATTCTTGATTTTGACGGATCAGTTTACACGATTAGTGAAAAATTCAGCGACGCCGGTATTACTGTTGATGAATTTATGACTGATACCGGATACGTCAGCTACGGCACAACAGATGATCTCGAAGCACAGATTTCCAAGGTTCAGTCTTTTGCTTTGAATAATCAGGTTGCTGCTGATGCAGAAGGTGTAACTGACAGTGAAGGTCAGGCAACTCTTTCCAAACTCCCGTTTGACGAAGCCGATCCTAATCCTACCGGTCTCCCGCTTGGCGTATACTTAGTTGCTGAAACGACTGTACCGGACGGTTATATCGTTTCTACTCAGTCCTTCCTTGCAGCTGTTCCCGAGTGGAATCAGAGTGAAGGAAGCTGGAATTATGATATTTCTGCTGAGCCTAAGAACATAAATATGCAGGTAGTCAAGACGTTTTCAGACGGCGTTTCTTCCGACTCATTCTCAATCGGTGATACCATTAATTATGAAGTAGCTGTTAATGTTCCTAACTATGGTATGTCAGCAGACTACGCAAACATCAAAGTAACAGACAACCTTGCTGCTAATGATCCTGACGGAAAGGGCGTAAAAAAGTTCAACAAACTCAGCCTTGTTTTTACCGATACACTTTCAAAGGGTCTTACTCTCGATGAATCTTCCATTGATATTACAGTCGGCGAAAATACACTCGCAAAAGCCGGAAATGGCGAAGCACTTAAACGCTTGCAGAAAGCAGAAATGAGCGAAGGCAGTGTTAACTTAACATTTGCTGACGGCAAGGATTATACAGTTAATACTACATCTAATAATGATGGTTCGACAACTCTTGTTATCACAATTTCCTGGGCTTCTGTAAATGAACTTCAGGGTCAGGGTATTGACATTAAGTACAACGCTCAGCTCAATAATGATGCCGAGCCTAACGTAGCGGCTAACAATGCGGTTACTTATGAATTTTCAAATGACCCGATGAAGGTTCCGGCAGATGACATTGATGATCCTACAAGAACAAGAACAGTTGACAATAATAACTTTATCTATACATATGGTATGAATCTTACAAAGCAGTTTAACAGCAAGTCAGCCGTTGCCGCAGAAGTTGACGCTTCTCCTGTTGCATTTGAAATTCAGGATAAAGAAGGCAAAGCTATGAACCTTATTAAGAATGGTGACGGTAACTATTCAATATGGACCGGAAATGTTGAGAACGGTATAGCTGTATCAATCGACAATATTCAGGTTGGTGCTGTTGTAACTACCGCTAATCCTACTACGGAAGGTATACTTATAGTCAAAGGCTTCAAGGCAGGCGCTTACAAGCTCAAAGAAACTGCAACGGTTAACGATTATGCACTTCTTACAGCACCGATTTCCGTAATGGTTGAAGAAGTTTTTGATGAACAAGATAGTACTGTTTTATTGCCCGATGTAAAGGCTTCCGTATTATCAAGCGACGGTACTTACAAAGACCTTGCTAATGACGATGAAAATAAAGCTATCTTTAAGATTTCCGTAAACAATGCAAAGAACCAGTTCAGACTTCCGACAACAGGCGGACTTGGACTCTGGATATTTACAGTTGCAGGCGGTGTAATTATGGCAGGTGCAATAATCTTCATTTCAG
>JBJEOX010000050.1:0-3827 GCA_051880935.1 Ruminococcus sp. | reverse complement strand
GATTGAGCCGGGTGTTCTGCCTATCATATCCTTAGCCTGCGAGCCGACTGCAAGCACGTTATCAGTCCTCATATCAACTGCAACAACCGACGGCTCACGCAGAATTATTCCCTTGCCTTTAAGGCACACAAGCGTATTGGCTGTGCCGAGGTCAATTCCTATATCCTTTGAAAATGAAAACATTTTAACAGCTCCCCGATTTTTTAATTTTATTTTTCATTTTAATATATCAAAACTACAGTATCAAGCTCTTCCTGTCGAAAAACACTTAATATGTTTTTATTGTAATATTGACTTTTTGAAGATAATAATATATAATAATGTTACAGGGAAAACCGTCAAAGCGGTTAGCCTTTATGAAAATTGAAAATTATGAAAATAATCGCCTTTCATTCGACCGTCGGGCGATTATTTTTTTATGTGTTTTATGACCTCTGCAAGTGCTACCAATAAAATTATAAGTAAAACTATTTCAGTCATAGTGCATCACCTCCAACGTCACATTTTGCGACGTCAAAAGCGCTAACCGCCTTAACTTCCCTGTAACAATTCAAATTCTATTACAGATTATATAATTTGTCAACGTTTCCCAATATTGCAATTACTTTTATTTTTTGGTATCATAGAACAAATAGACTTTTACATTATTTTGAGGTATATTATGGCTTGGTTTTTTACGGAACACAATATTAAAGGCGACCAGTACATTATTTCGGGCGAGGACGCAAAGCATATTTCAAAGGTTCTGCGTATGAGCAGGGGCGAGGAGCTTACTATTGTCACGCCCGACAAAACGCAGTGTTTATGCGAGGTTTTCAGCATTAACAGCGACAGCGTGACTGTTGACGTAATCTCTAAAAAGCCCTGTGAAAACGAGCCCGACGTATTTGTAACGCTCTATCAGGCTCTTCCAAAAAGCGACAAAATGGACTTTATCATTCAGAAATGCGTTGAGCTTGGTGTAAGCAGGATTGTTCCTATGCTGTCGGCTCGGTGCGTGTCACGTCCCGACGCAAAGTCGCTTGCAAAAAAGCGTGAGCGCTGGCAGAAAATCGCACTTCAGGCGGCTATGCAGAGCAGGAGGGGAATTATCCCCGAGGTCTGCCCCTGCGTATCGTTTCAGAATGCGGCTGAGCTTACAAAGTCAAACGAGCAGACAATTATTTTTTACGAAATGGGCGGCGCTCCCGTAAGGGAGATTATCGGAAATAATCCGAAAACAATCGGAATGTTTATCGGCAGTGAGGGCGGCTTTGAGCAGAGCGAGGTTGATTTGATTACAAAATCGGGCGGCACTGCGGCAACGCTCGGCAAAAGAATTTTAAGAGCCGAAACTGCGCCCTTGGCGGCGTTGTCGGTGATTATGTATCAGACGGGAAATTTTGATTAACATTTAAAATTAAATATAGGTGAATAAAATGATAGGAATTATTTGTGCAATGCAGATTGAGGCTGACGGAATAATCGCCCTCTGCGAAAACGTAAAAACAAAAACTCACGCAAAAATGAAATTTACTCTCGGCACTCTCCACGGAAAGGACGTATGCGTTGTGGTGTGCGGAGTCGGCAAGGTAAACGCCGCAATGTGTGCGCTTATGCTGATTGAAAAATACAAGCCCGACCTTGTGCTCAACAGCGGCGTTGCAGGCTCGCTTTCACCGATTGTCGGCATAGGCGACATCGTGGTTGCCACAAAGTCGGTTGAGCACGATATGAACGGCACAGCTCTCGGTGACAGGCAGGGTGAAATTACCTTCCCCGACGGCAATATGATGTTCTTTGAGTGCGACAAGCAGGCGTCAACTCTGCTCGCCGCAATATGCAGGGAAATTCCCGATACAAAGGTTGCGCAGGGAATTATCGCAAGCGGAGATATTTTTGTTTCCGACCGCAAGCAAAGATTCAAAATTAACGACCGTTTCGGTGCGCTTGCGTGTGAAATGGAGGGTGCGGCTATCGGTCACGTCTGCGTAAGATGCGAAGTGCCCTATGGAATTATCCGTGCAATTTCCGATGATCTGGACGAGAACAAGGGTATGGATTTTGTAAAATTCTGCGAGCTTGCAAGCAAAAAGACCGTTGCGGCAGTCAGCGGATTTGTGAAAGCGTATTCCGACAAAATGTGAGTTTTGCTTCAATGTAAAAATCACTGTTGTATTCATTGACAATTTATGATATAATTTCTGCGGATAAGGCGACCTGAACGGTAGGCGGTTAAGGCAACACAACACAATTATAACGTGCGAATTACGCCGTCAGATTTTTCGTCAGTTTGTTCAAATAATTTTTCGACATACTGACGTATGACGGAGAATTTTTGGGCAAAATGGCGGAAAATATGCAAGTAAGTCGTGCGTTAAGGCATATGACGTTAATTGTGTTGTGTTGCCTATTGTCTTGCCCCTGCAAGGGGGTGTTGCTGATGGAGTACATAACATTATTAGTTTTAATATTGATAATTGTTTTTTATACTGTCATTGCAATAAAAAAGAAATAAACCGCCACTCTCCACAGTAGACGGTTTATTTTTTAATAATAGTCTATAGGGGCTAACCGCTTATCGGTTGCCTTATCTATTTCTATTATATCAAATTTAAATCATTTGTCAAGCGTACATTCATTTGAGTGTACGCTGTTCTGTATTCCGACAAAATGTGAGTTTTTCTATTGACAACAACGCTTTAATTAAGTAAAATTAATAGTTAGTCATTGATTTTATGATACCTGATATATAAGGAGAGATATATAATGCAGCTTACAGGTGCAGAAATAATTTGTGAATGTCTGCTTGAACAGGGGGTTGACACCGTTTTCGGTTATCCCGGCGGTGCGGCGCTGAATACATATGACGCCCTCTACAAGTACAGCGACAGAATCAATCATATTCTCACGGCTCACGAACAGGGAGCTTCCCACGCCGCTGACGGCTATGCACGTTCAACAGGAAAAACAGGCGTTGTTATAACGACCTCAGGTCCCGGTGCAACAAACATTGTAACAGGACTTGCAACGGCAAATATCGACAGTATTCCGCTTGTTGCAATTACGGGCAACGTAACAACCGACCAGCTCGGACGTGACAGCTTTCAGGAGGTTGATATCGTCGATATCGTAAAGCCTGTTACAAAGGCAAGCTATCTTGTTGAAAAGGTCGAGGACCTCGCCGACACAATCCGCAAGGCTTTTGCTCTTGCACAACAAGGCAGAAAAGGCCCCGTACTCGTTGACGTGCCGAAGGACGTAACTGCAAACAAAACAGAATTTACTCCAAAGAAGTCCGAAAAGACCGAGCTTTTTGAAATTAAAAATCCCGAAAGCATAAGACGTGTTCAGGAGCTTATCAGAAATTCAAAGCGCCCGATGATATATGCCGGCGGAGGTATTTTAAGCGCAAACGCAAGCCCCGAATTCAGGGCATTTGCAGAGCTTATCGACGCTCCCGTCTGCTGTTCACTTATGGGACTCGGCTGTATTCCTGCAAGCCACCCGCTATGCGTGGGCAATATCGGTATGCACGGCGGCTATGAATCGGGAATGGCTACTGCCGAATGTGACCTTATGATTGCGTGCGGAGCAAGGTTCTCCGACCGAGTTGCAGGCGACCGTGAAAAGTTCGGCGAGCAGGCTAAAATCGTTCAGCTTGAAATTGACGAAAAGGAAATCAACAAGAACGTTAAGGTTGATGAGTACATTCTCGGCGACATCAAGAATATTTTAATCGCACTTACAGTCGGTCTTGAACAGCAGCAGCACAAGGACTGGCTTGCAAAGATTGAGGAGTGGAAGCACCACTTTGACAACGCCGAAGCTCCCAAGAGCGATTATCC
>JBJEOX010000049.1:0-3833 GCA_051880935.1 Ruminococcus sp. | reverse complement strand
TGCACGACCTGCCTGCGTCAATCAGAACGCCCTCGCTTAAAGTGCCTATGTAATAGCTGTTACCCTTACTGCCGCTGAACAGCGGAACTGCTCTTGCCAAATCAATCAATCCTTATTCGGTAAACTACATATCATTTTATCACACTTTTCAGTCTTTTACAACAGCAGTTAACAGCGTAATTCCGAGCCAAACGCCGAAAATACAGCAAACTGCACTTAAGACTGCATAGCATACTGCAAGAATTTTACTACCGCTTACAAAAAGATTGTATGCCTCAAGCGAAAAGGTTGAAAAGGTAGTGAAACCTCCGCAAAGTCCCGTCTTTAAAAACAGCATAAGGCTGTCGTTTACATTTCTTTTTGAAGCGTAGCCGACAATAAAGCCGATAAGCAGTGCACCGAGGATATTTGCAGCAAAGGTCAGAAGCGGAAAGCCGCCCTTGTAGGGTATAAGGCTTATGGCATATCTGAGCATTGAGCCGACCGCGCCGCCGAGTCCGACAAATAAAAATCCCATACTTAATCTCCTGTAAATTAAAAAGCCGCTTTCAACAGAAAACGGCTTGAATTTATTTTGCTTTTTATGCGCCGAGTTCTTCCTCGTTGTCGCCTGTAAAGTAAACCTTTTTGATATCAGCGCCGAGTGACCTGAACTTTTCAACAACGTCCTCGTAGCCACGTTCAATGTACTGAATGCTTGAAATTTCGGTTGTACCCTTAACCTCAAGAGCGGCTATAATCATTGCCGCACCTGCACGCAAATCCGTAGCCTTTACGGGAGCGGCTGTAAGCGGTGCACCGCCTTCGATGATTGCAAGTCTGCCCTCTACCGAAATCTGTGCGCCCATTCTGATAAGCTCGCTCACATACTGATAGCGGTTATCCCAGACGTTCTCGTTGATTATGCTTGTACCCGGAACGCTCATAAGCAGAGCGGCAAACTGCGGCTGACAGTCTGTCGGAAAACCGGGATGCGGCATTGTCTTGATATTGCAGCGCTTAAGCGGTCTTTTTGTTGCGTCAATCTTGATTGACTCGTCGTATTCCGTAATTTCAACGCCCATTTCACGAAGCTTAGCCGTAATTGAATCAAGGTGCTTCGGTGTAATATTATTAACCGTAATGCAGCCCCTTGTTGCGGCGGCGGCACACATATATGTGCCTGCTTCAATCTGGTCGGGAATAATTGAATATGTCACGCCGTGAAGGTAACCCACACCTCGGATTTTGATAACGTCAGTACCTGCGCCCCTTATGTCAGCTCCCATTGAGTTGAGGAAGTTTGCAAGGTCAACAATATGCGGCTCTTTGGCGGCGTTTTCTATGATTGTAAGCCCCTGCGCCTTGCTTGCCGCAAGCATAATGTTCATTGTTGCGCCAACCGACACAACGTCAAGATAAATATGATTGCCTGCAAGAGGACCGTCACACTCAGCCTCGATAATTGCACCGTCAACAAGAGAGGTTCTTGCGCCCATAGCCTCAAAGCCCTTCAAGTGCTGGTCAATCGGACGTACGCCGAAATTACAGCCGCCGGGCAGAGCAACCTTAGCCTTGCCGTATTTGCCGAGCAAAGCGCCTAAAAGATAATATGAAGCACGCATACCTCTTACTAAATCGGTAGTTGCGTTGCAGGTTTTGATGCGAGTGGGGTCTATATATAAAGATGATTTATTTATTCTTCTTACGTTTGCGCCCATCTGCTGAAGGATTCTGCTGATAAGAGAAACGTCGCTTATGTTTGGAATATTTTCAATCTGACACGGTTCGTCGCAGAGGATAACTGCGGGTATGATTGCAACAGCAGCATTTTTTGCACCGCTGATGTTTACCTCGCCAAACAAAGGCTTACCGCCGGTAACTACAAATTTTTCCAATTGTTTACACTCCAATACAGTATTGTTCAGAACTTGCAATAACTAATAAGTGTAGATATTATAAAAAACAAAATGCAAATTATACATTAAAAGCATTAAAGCCACAAAATATATTACATTTTTATTAAAACACACTATCGGTTGTGGTTACGTATATGTTACGCCACAATTCTTCTACAGAAAATCATACTACAATTTTGTAGTAAAGTCAACGCAATATTAAAATTGTAACCGATTTTTGGCAAACTTGTACTCAAATTATTAATTAACTGTTACTTTTATTTAGATTATTTACAATCAAAATCAAGCTTTGTTATAAATTCCGTTAAAGAAATAAACAAAACGCCATTTTTCGAATATAGAATTAATAAATTGTAACTTATATAAATAACTATGAGGTAAGAAATCAAAAATCACATACATATTTTGCTCCGTCAAAGATAAAAAATTTAATTTTGCCTGATTGATTTTAAGCTTTATTTAAGGTTTCTGATTTAAATTAATTATTGCAAAATGCAAAATCAAAAAGGAGAAATCAAATATGTACATCATTCGTAATGCAATAAAAAGTATTACACGCAACAAGCTGCGAAATATCCTTATCGGCATAATTGTGCTTGTTATTGCAGTATCTGCATGCGTTGCTCTTTCAATCAGGCAAGCCGCAGAAACGACTAAAACAGATACACTGAACAGTATGTCGGTTACGGGACAGATTTCGTTTGACCGCACTAAAGCAATGAAAGAAATGTCCGAGAATAACGAAAACTCCGAAAACGGATTTGACAGAGGCAAGTTCAACTTTGAAGCGCTTGGCACTGCACTTTCGCTTGATGATTATATGACCTACACCGAGGCGTTGCAGGACGGAGATTCCTACTACTATTCAGGCTCGGTTTCACTGAACGCAACGGGCGATTTACTTCCTTACGGAACGGAAGAAAGTGCTGACGAAAGCACTTCTGAAAGCACTGCAAATCAGCCTCCTAACCCTGACGAGGGCGGCAAAGGCTCTATGGGCGGCGGTATGATGGGAAAAGGTATGGCAATGGCCGCTCAGGGTGATTTTTCAATTACAGGCTACTCCTCCTATGACGCCATGCTTACAATGTTCGGTGCAGACGGAAGCTACTCAATCAGCGACGGCGAAATGTTTGATGAAACATCTGACGATATGAGCTGTATAATAAGCGACGAGCTTGCACTTTACAATAACCTTTCGACAGGCGACAAGATAACGCTTTGCAATCCTGATTTTGAGGACGAAACGTACACACTTACAATCAGCGGAATCTATACAAATTCCGATTCTTCAACCGAGGAAGGCAGAATGTCAATGTCCGACCCTGCCAACAAAATATTTATGAGCTACAGCTCACTTTCCTCAATTGTTGAAGCTTCCGAAAAAGCCGACAACAAAACAGAGGACGACAGCGGAGCAGAAAGCTCTGCCGTTCTTTCAGATGTTCTTTCATTCACATACACCTTTGCCGATGTAGACAGTTACAACAGCTTTGCCCAGAAGGTTTACGACCTCGGCTTGAGCGAAGATTACATTGTTTCTTCAAACGACCTTTCGGCTTTTGAAAGCAGTCTTGCACCGCTTGAAACACTGAGCACAACGGCAATGTGGTTCTTCATAATTGTTCTTATTGTCGGCGGAATTATTCTTATCACACTCAACATTTTCAACCTGCGTGAAAGGAAGTACGAGGTTGGCGTGCTTACCGCAATCGGAATGAAAAAAGCAAAGGTGGCTTTGCAGTTCCTTACCGAGATTTTCATTGTAACCTTTATTGCAATCATTATCGGAACTGCAATCGGCGCAAGCGTTTCCGTACCCGTAACAAACGCACTGCTTGAAAATCAGATTACAAGCTCACAGCAGTCGCAGGATAAGCTCAACGAAAAGTTCGGAATGGAGCCGGGTTCTGCTAAGGCAGACAGATTTAACTT
>JBJEOX010000048.1:0-3842 GCA_051880935.1 Ruminococcus sp. | reverse complement strand
ACAAGAATTATATCGTCTGATTTCGGCTCGATACCGCCTGTGTCAACTATAAATGCAGTTTTGCCGCACCACTCGACCTCGCCGTAAATTCTGTCACGTGTGACGCCGGGAGTATCGTCTACAATTGAAAGCCGCTGGCCGATAAGCTTGTTGAAAAGCGTGGACTTTCCCACATTCGGTCTGCCGACAATCGCTATTACGGGTTTGTTCATTTTATCATCGCCTTCCGTATATTGTCTTTATCTTAAGAAATTATCGCATTTACAAGGTCTGCGCCGTTGTTGTTTACTGCGACAAGCTCAATCTTCAGCTCACGCTCAACGTCATCTGTTGAAACGTCGTCAAGAAACAAATCGTTTTCAAAACGGAGCATTGACGAGGGAATTATCAGCCTTTCACCTATATTTTTTCCTTTTAGCTGAGCTATCAAATCTCCGCCCGTCACAAGTCCCGAAACGTTCACTCCTCCGCCGAAAAAGTTATTCTTAATCGGCTGAGTATTAATAGTGATATTCGGGAATTTTTCGTTTATCATTGTCATTATCTTTTTCATAAAAGGATAAACACCTGTTCCGCAGGCTACCGTTACGGTGTGGTTTTGCCTTTCGTCATATTCTAGCTCATCAAGCGCCCACTTGACGTCGTCGGTGAGGTATGCTATCATACCAACGCCGTCCTCGAGTGCTGAAAAATCCTCGTAAAACTCGGGAGCAGGAATTTCTCGCTCGGCAAGAATGTAAAATTCGTCGCCTGCAAAGAAAATTCTTCGTCCGTGCTTTTCTTTGCACATATCGCCGTAGCTTTCAATCAAATCAAGCGTCTGAGCCGCAGTTTCCTTATTATAGGGCACAAGCGGATACAAGCCCTCTCTGTAGGCGGTAAGTCCTACGGGAACAATTGCCGTCATTTCAACACCGAGGTTTTCAAGGTCACGCATTGTCCTTAAAAGCTCGTCGCCGTCATTAATTCCGGGACAGGCTACAATCTGACAATTCAGCGTTATTCCTGCATCGGCAAAGCGTTTGAGATTTTTAAGTGCGCCGCCTGCAAAGCGGTTGTTCATCATCTTACAGCGCAGCTCGGGATTCGTTGTGTGAACGGATACGTTTATCGGACTTATGTGCATTTTTATTATTCGCTCAATCTCGTGCTCGGTAATATTTGTAAGCGTGATATAGTTGCCGAACAAAAACGAAAGTCGGCTGTCGTCGTCCTTGAAGTAGAGCGATTTCCGCAGTCCTTTCGGGAGCTGGTCGATAAAGCAGAAAATGCACTTGTTGCGGCAGGAATGCTGCTCGTCCATAAGGTAGGTTTCAAATTCAAGACCAATTTCGTCGTACTCGCCCTTCGTTATTTCAACGGTTCTTTCATTCTCACCGTCCGAAATTTCAAGCGCAAGATGCCTGTTTACCTGATAAAACCTGTAGTCGAGCACATCGACAATTTCATTTGAATTAATTTTAAGCAGAGTTTCTCCGCTTCTGATTCCTGCTTTTTCGGCGTGACTGTCCTTAGTCACGTTGTAGATTTTTACAGCCACACTTTCACCTCAACAAATAGTAGCATTTTAGTAGTATTTATATTTTACACAAATCGGCGCAAATAATCAAGAAAAATTACGCAAAACAAAAGGGCGAACAGAAAACTGCCGCCCATAGTGTTTAGTAGGTTTAAGACTTTTGCCGCTTATTGTGCGGTGTAGCCTTTGAATTACTGCTCGTCTTTCTTTACGATAACCTGTCTGCCGTTGTACATACCACAGTTACCGCAAGCTCTGTGAGCTGCCATTAACTCACCGCAGTTAGGACATGTTGTGAGTGTAGGAGCGTTGAGCTTCCATACTGTTGAACGTCTTGAGCTCTTTCTTGCGTGTGATGTTTTTCTCTTGGGTACTGCCATTACAAAGACCTCCTTACAAAATTTATATTAATCCATAAACTGTTTAAGCATCTCAAGCCTCGGGTCAATTTCACGCTTGTCGCAGGAGCAATCGCCCTCGTTGAGGTTCTTGCCGCAAATCTGGCACAAGCCCTTGCAGTCGTCCTTGCAGAGATTTTTCTGAGGAAGCGAAAGCAGAATGTCTGAAATGACAATATCATCAAGCTCGAGTTTAAAATCAGGTGTTTCAATATAATCGTCGTTGCCGTCATCAACCAAAGTCTGCGCAAGCTTATGCTCAAAAAGCATATCCATTTCTCTTGTAAAATCCGTTGAGCACCTGTCACAGCTGCGAGAATAGCTGAAGCAGGCTCTTATTGTAAGACTTACAAGGCTTGCCCTGTTCTTTGCTGTAGCGGTAACATCAATCGGAGTTCTGAATGGAAAAACACCGTCAATGTCAATATCTGCAATATCAAGCTTATAATTAACCTGTTTTTCTTCGTCTTCGTTCTGAAAGACCGATTTAAGTTCAAAAAGCATAATTGCACCTCTTGACCGCATAACGCATATTAAAACGCTGTTTATTATTATACAAAAGGTTTGAGCCTTTGTCAACTGAAAAATATGATAATTAAGCATTATTTTTTTAAATAAAGTCGGAAAAAATGAATAATTTTTCAAATAAAGAATTTTATGGTTATATTCTTAGCACAAATAAGTTTTATTCTAATTTAGAATTAACGTTATTTTTCAGCATTCTAAAACAAAAAAACAATATTCTTAATAGGAATTATATTGCCTTTATCATATTTTTCTCACAAATTATGCCGCTGCCGAATAGCTGTTTCGTCAGCGGCATAATGTAAAATTTTAGAACTCGGTAATTAAACCTACAATATATTTCTGAATCTGTGTAGCGTCGGTTACGGTTATGATTCCGTCCCCGTTTACGTCACCTGCTGCCAGCTGAGCACTGCTAAAGGTTGTAAGTCCTGCAATATACTTTTGAATAAGCGTGGCGTCAAGCACACTGATTTCTCCGTCGCTGTTTACATCACCGAGAAGATAATCTTTTGTTGCATCAAAGGTGTAAACAACGTAATATGCATATTGTTTTCCGCCTTTATATTCTGCAACAAATTCTGCGTCCTTGCCGTTTACCTTTGCTGTTACCGTAGAAATATTTCCCCATTGATACTCGGCTTTTACGGGGATTTTTACCGTGTACTGCGTACCGCTTTTGAAGGTTGTATCGGCAGGAGTCCACGAGGGTGTTCCGGGGATTGCGTAGCCTGAGGTACAGGTTGCTGTTGTTGACGGCTTTACACCTGCAACAGGCTCTGCAACCGTAAGCTCAATGTTCTGCGTTTTGTACTCGTTGGGAGCAGTTATGTTGATTTCAAACTGCAAATACTGTCTGCCGTCTGTAATGTGAATCGCATCGACACTGTTAATTCCGTTTATACTGCCTGATGTCACATAAAGCTCATAGCCTTCCTTTGGAGCAAGTCCGATGAGAAGTGCAATAGTATCTCCGCTACTAAATTCAAAATCATCAGAGAGAACCTTGTTGAAAAGCTGCCACCTTACCTCGGTAATCGTGTAAGGAGCGTTTGTATCGGTTTTTACAGTTTTATAATCTCCTACTGTCTTGTGATTCCATATTTCGTCGAAATTATCAAAATACATATCCCTACAGTATTTTACTACCTTATCAACGGATAAGGTAACTATATCTGACATAACAGTTCCGCCGTAGCCTTTTACTTCACAGTAAACACGCTTACCTGTCATCCAGTCGGACACGTCCGTTAAGAAAAACATTTTGCCGCCTGAATACACATTTGGAGTTGCATAGCCATTGTTTGAAAGATAGTTCCACGAAAGCTCTTTTCCGTTTTCGTCTATAATGTGCCATATGTACTCGTTTGCATTGTCAGCGTCTATTTTAAGAACGATTG
>JBJEOX010000047.1:0-3848 GCA_051880935.1 Ruminococcus sp. | reverse complement strand
TAGCCTGTGAAGCAGGAATGAAAATTCTTACGCCGTTGTAGAGAACGATTACGCCGCCCTTGACAGCCTCTGTTACCTTGCTTGTGAGAATTTCCTGAGAGTCAACCTTGTCCTGCAGCTCCTCCCAGCCCTTCTGAGCGTCTACTCTGCGCTTTGAAAGCATAATTGTGCCTTCCTGGTCGTTTGTCTTCATAATGAGAAGCTCGATTTCGTCGCCAACCTTAACAACGTCCTCTGGCTTTGCATTGGGGTCGTTTGAAAGCTCAGAAGCAGGAATGATTCCTGTCTGCTTTCTGCCGACGTCAACCTGAACCTCGTTGGGCGCAATGCTGAGCACTGTACCCATTACCCTCTCGTTTGTATTTAAGTTTTTGAGGGATTCTTCAAGTAACTCCTCAAAAGATTCTTCAAAATTTGTTTCACCGGATTTAATTTCACTCATTGTATCCAGTACCTCCTTTATTATCCTTGCAGGTGTTGACGCACCCGCAGTTACGCCTATGTTTTTTGCCGACCTAACTTTTGAATAGTCAAGCTCGCTTGCCGTTTCGATAAGTACGGTGTTAAGACACTGCTTTTTACAGATGTCGAAAAGCTTGCCCGTGTTTGAGCTGTGCCTGTCTCCAATAACAATCATAAAGTCAGAAGTTGCCGCTATTGCATCCGCTTCGGTTTGCCTAACTGACGTAGCATTACATATTGTATCAAATATTTTCGCATTTGTACATAGCTTTTTTATCTTTTTTATACATTTTTTCCATTCTTTTGTGTCAAAAGTGGTTTGTGCAACAACTAACACCTGTTTATTATTCGATTTTAGAATAATAGAGATAACTTCATCGAGTTCTTCCTCGTTATTGAAGGTGTAACACTCGGCTTTGCAGTGACCGATTATGCCGCAGACCTCGGGGTGCTTGTTGTTTCCTGCTATAAGTACAACGTCGTTTTCGGGGTCGGCTGACGACACCGTTTTGTGTATTTTTTTGACGAACGGACAGGTGGCGTCTTTATAGTCTGTACCCCTTTTTTCAAGCTCGTTAATCACCGACTGAGGGACTCCGTGAGAACGTATTACGAGGATTTCGCCGTCTTTAAGCTCGTCAACAGAGTCAACAGGACGACAGCCTCGCTGTTCAAGCTCACGGACAACCTCCATATTGTGGATTATCGGCCCGAGAGTGCAAACCTTGAAATTTTTGTCGAGCAGCTCTTCTACCATTTTTATTGCACGGTTTACGCCGAAGCAGAAACCGGCCGACTCAGCCTTTTTTATATTCACGCAAATCCTGCTCCCTCATCTTTTTGATTTCCGCCATAATGCGGTTTGAAGCGTCTTTGAGCTCACGTCTGCCGCCGTCGGGAGTAAGACCGAGCTCTTCGGGAGTAAGCGGTTCGCCGAAGTGAATTACACGCTTTGCAAAGGTGTGCTTAGGATTGCCGACAACGGTTATGCAGGCAGGAATAACAGGCACCTGCATTTGCTGTGCAACGAGAGCACAGCCGCTTCTCGGACGCATAAGCTCGCCTGTCTTTGTTCTTCCGCCCTCGAGGAAAATCGTCATTATTTCGCCGTCTTTTATTAAGTCCTCGCCTGTCTTGATAGCCTTGTTGTCGCCTGCTCCCCTTTCAACAGGGAAAGCACCGAGAGCACGAATCAGAACAGCAAAAGCCTTGTTGCGGAAAAGCTCTGATTTCGCCATAAAATAGAGTCTGCGTTTCTGGCAAAGGCCGAGCAGAACAGGGTCGGAAAACGAGAGGTGATTGCTTGCAACAATAAAACCTCCCTTTTCGGGGATTGTGTGATTATTAATCGGCTTGTATCTGTAAAACAGCTTGAAAATAGGTGTGCAGACTACTCTGCCGATTGCATAGAGAACCTTTGACTGTCCCATCAGATATTCTCCTTTATTACGAAAATTATTTTTTCAACCGACTGCTCAAAGTCAAGCTCGGTTGTGTCTACCATTACACATCCATCGGCAGGCTTTAAAGGAGCAGTTTCGCGATGAGTGTCGTTATAATCACGTGTGATTACATCGTTTAAAATATCTTCGTATTTTACATACATTCCCTTTTCGCAAAGCTCCTTGTATCTACGCTGTGCTCTTGCTTCGGGAGATGCGGTCAGGAAAATTTTCACCTTTGCATCGGGCAGAACAACTGTTCCGATGTCACGTCCGTCCATAATTACGTTGTGTGACTTTGCCATATTTCTCTGCAAGTCGAGAAGATATGCTCTTACCGACGGAACGGCTGAAATCTTTGACGCCATCATAGAAGCCTCGGGAGTTCGGATAAGTCCCGAAACGTCCTCGCCGTCAAGCAGAACAATCTGCTCACCCTTATCGTTAAAGGTAAGGTCAACGGTTATTTCACTTAACAGTTTTTCTACCTCTTCGGACGGTTTCGGCTCAACGCCCTTTCGTGTTGCCGCAAGTCCGATTGTGCGGTAAAGTGCGCCTGTATCAACATAGATATAGTCAAGAGCTTTTGCGGCTCTCTTTGCAATTGAGGACTTTCCTGCTCCCGCAGGTCCGTCAAGTGCTATTGCAACTGACATTTATTTCATCCTTTCAAAAAGTTAAATCTATTTAAAGCTCAGCGGCGGAAATTCCTGCAAGTCTGCCCGTGCTCCAGGCAATCTGCAAGTTAAATCCGCCCGTATAAGCGTCGCAGTCGATAACCTCTCCTGCAAAATACAAGCCCTTTACAAGCTTGCTTTCCATAGTTTTTGGGTTGATTTCAGAGGTCTTTACTCCGCCTGAGGTAATTATAGCCTCCTCAATTGGGCGAAAACCGCTTATTTCAACGGTAAACTCTTTGAGAATCTCGCAGAGCCTTCTGCGTTCTTCCTTTGTAACCGAGTTGCACTTTTTGTCAAAGGGCACTCCCCAGCGTTTCAGAACGGGAACAATAATCTTCCTCGGCAAAAGCTTTGAAAATGAATTTGAAACGTCTTTATTTGAATTTTCTCTGAAATCATTTTGCAGTCTTTTATCAAGCTGTTCGGGTGACAGCGCAGGCTTTAAATCAATTACAGCGGTATATTTGCCGTCGGTAATATCTCGGATTTGCGAGCTTGCCGATAAAATCATCGGACCGCTCATTCCGAAGTGAGTAAACAGCATTTCGCCGAAATCGGAATAGACTGCTTTCTGCGATTTATTATCAATAATTTTCAGCGATACATTTTTAAGCGACAAGCCCTGCATTGACTTGCAGTCGGGATTTTTGCTTTCAAGCGGTACAAGCGAGGGCTTAAGCTCGGTTACGGTGTGACCTGCCTGCTTTGCAAGCGTGTAACCGTCACCTGTTGAGCCTGTCAGCGGATAGCTTTTGCCTCCGCAGCAGATTACTACGCTGTCGGCGTAATATGTTTCATTTTCGCACTTTACACCGATTACTTCGTTATTTTCAATTATAAGTGAAACTGCACTATCGCAGACAATTTTACAGCCCTTGTCAATTACAAAATCGTGCAAAGCATCGACAACGTCAACAGCCTTGTCTGACATCGGGAAAACTCTGTTTCCCCTCTCGGTTTTAAGCGGAAGTCCGAGCTGTTCGAAAAAGTCCATTGTGTCCTGCGGAGTAAAGCCGTTGAGTGCAGAATAGAGAAATCTGCCGTTTACGGGCACGTTGCGGATAAAGTTCTGAACGTCACAATTATTTGTTACGTTGCATCTGCCCTTGCCCGTTATCATAATTTTTCTGCCGACACGCTTATTTTTTTCAATCAGCGTTACCTTTGCGCCGTTCTCTGCGGCAAATCCCGACGCTATTAAGCCTGAAGCACCTGCGCCGATTACAACTACCTTTTTACTTAGCATTTTCTGATTTACTATCCT
>JBJEOX010000046.1:0-3848 GCA_051880935.1 Ruminococcus sp. | reverse complement strand
TGCGGCTCAGCTGTATGCTTCGGCAGATATAGCTCCCGAATTTGTACAGTCGGAAGCCGTGCAGGAAACAAGCGCACAGTCAACTGCTCAGGAAACAACAGAAACGTCTGTCGGTGAAAGCAACACAGTCACGGCAGAAAGCACTTCGGCAACTACCTACACTTCAACCGAAAGCTCTCTTTCTGCTGAAAGCGAAAAAATCAAGTCTGCGGTAAGTACTGTTTTCAAGAGCGAAAATGCAGACGAGGAGCAAAGCGGAAAGCTTACGACAGTAAATTCACCTATGCTGACTTCAATTAGTGGTTTGGGCGAACAGATAGATTTAGGCGCTGATTTCTATGCAAACATTTCATACAAAGATTTTAATCTTACCATAGGAGAAGATTTGGGAAGTGGAAACTATGATGTACTTATTAAAGAAAAAGACGGTTCAACTAAACAGATTTGGCATTTTCAGAGAAGAACTGACGGAGCTTATAAGATAACGAACGTAAATAGTAATAGTTGCCTTGATGTTAAGGAACAAGGAGATAATGATGGACAAAATGTGGGTGTTTGGAAAGATAACGGTACACCTGCACAAATATGGAGTATATATCAAAAATCAAACGGGGATTATGTTCTGAGTCCGAAATTTACCACAACTCGTGTGCTTAATGTTAATCAAGGATTAGCTGAAAGCGGAACTACTGTAGATATATGGACTTATGCAGATGAGGAACGTTGTGCATTTTCAATTAATAATATATCTATGTCATTAGACGGCGATATAGATACAGTTACAAACGACTCTATTAAATTCCAGCTTTTTGATTACGATCAAGATATCAACTATATTAATGATGTTAAAACCACAACTGACACGTATAAGTACGACCCGGGTCAGCCAACTAAATATACACGTGAGCTTACAAAATACTTTGCATTCCACGGTATTGACAACGCAAACCACCATACATATCGTCCGCCAAGTTCGGGGGATACTGAAGCAAATCCATATATAGGAACTGTAGAGGCTTATGATGAGAGAGTATTTCTTCCTAATCACGCTACTGTCGAAAGAACTCTTGACAATAACGGTTTCCCTGTTGTAAATGTAACAAGAAATGCGTATGGTGTAGAAAACGCAAAAACTCACTCTTTTTTAAAGCCTACTATTTCATATGATGACAGAAAAATAGACTACCTTTTTGGCGGTAAGGAAGATGAGTCGGTAACAAAATATACACCGAATAATTCACTTTTATATAAAACGGCTGATGGTCACTACCATTATAACAGTGCAGAACACGCAGTTGACTACGATGCAGATAACGATATGTTCAGAGTAAAAGGGTATACCGAGAGCGGTACAGCTACAGCTAATTACAGTGAGGATGAATATAAGGATATTGACGGAAATGCTTTCTCTGATTTTTTGCCGTTTAATCAGACAAACGGTGTTCCTGTAGGTCAGGATATAACTACAGGTCGTTATTATAATGTACTCGATAGTGAAATTAATTACTGGTTCGGTATGCGTATGGATGTTGATTTTATTCAAGGTGCAGACGGTAAATCTAATGATGAAGATATAATATTTAAATTTTCGGGTGATGATGACGTCTGGGTTTTCATTGATGATGTACTTGTTCTTGATTTGGGTGGCTCGCACGGCGCTTGTGTAGGTACTATCAATTTTGCAACAGGTGAGGTCGACCAATACTTTTACTTTGGAAAAGATGGAAGCAAAAAAGAGCCAAACACCCAATGGCACTACACAACCACTCTAAAAGACTGTTTTGAAAATGCCGGTAACAAATCACCAAACGGAAGCTGGAACAGTACAGGCACTACATTTGCCGATTATACTTCTCATAAATTGAGCTTCTTCTATTTGGAACGAGGTGCAGGTAATGCAAACTGTTCAATGGACTTCAACCTGCCAATTCCTTTAGATAGTTCATTTGCAGTTGAAAAGCAGGTTAAGGCTTCAAACGGCAATAATATTGATGATAACACTGATTATACATTCAGGCTTACCGGAAACAGTGACAATATTACAACTACCGATTTAACGAATATCACAAAATATAATAAAGACGGTTCTGTTACAATTAAAACCGCAGACGGCGTCACAGGAGATTCAGCAACTTTAGGAACATTAGTAGAATCGGGTTCAAATAGTTACTATGAGTTTAAGCTGAAGAATAAAGAAAAAATATTTTTTGAAAGTCTTAGAACAGGGGAATACCAAATCGAAGAGGTTACTGACGGTCAATCCTTTGTTAAAAGCACGACAAGTGAAATTGTCGGGCAGGCAGGAACCGGTGATACATACGGCGGAGAAGTTGTTAATATCACGCTGACAACAAACGATTCAAAAACCGTCAAATTTACCAACACGCTGAAAAGCCTTACCGTCAATCTGAAATACTACGGCAGAGAAACGGTGAACGGCAAGCCGACTGACCTGAAAAGCACTCCGACTACATACACCAAAAGCTATATCAAAGATGATTACCTCAGCTATATTGATAAAGATGACCCGATTGGCAGTATGATTACAGATACAGGCGTTAAGTTCGGCGAAACATATAATAACGTACTTGATGAATACATATTGTGGACTTCACAGAAACAAGCCGAAAGCGGTATAGCAAATCTCGTGAATTCGGGCGATGAAATTGTAAGCAAAAAATATTCAGAAGCCCAAAAATCTTATCACGGCGACCGTTACGGAAATCCTACAACCGAGAATTGGTACACCTACAAGTATATTGATACTACTAAAAATACCGATTACGAAAACAGTGAGAATAAAAAAACCGATTGCGAGAATGTAAGCCAAGTAACAATATGGCTGTTCAATACGCCAAAGCAGTATGATGTTTATGCCTATGAAGCTAAAAACGCAAATGACCTGACCAAGGTTTCTGACGGAACATATGTAGCAAATACAAATCTGCACGGCGGTGCGCCTATCAAAGCTTACTACAACCAACGTCTGGGCGTTTCAATCGGCGAAGCATATGACACCCCGAACAGCTATCTTACAGGCTACGGCATTGATAAGGCTTATACCGACACAAAGCTTGAAACCGCCCCTGTAATCGGCGACAGGAAATTTGCATACTGGTCGTTTGATATGTATGGTAAAACTATAGCATCAACAGATATCAGATACAATTACCGTATCACCAAGAATACAAAGCTTTACGCCGTTTATAACTCGGACGGAAAAGTCAACGGCGGCAATGTCGGTCTTACCGTTTCAATGGACGACCCCGATGTTTACTTCAATTCGCAGGGCGTTTCGCTGACTCGCCTGAACACAGTTATGAATCCGTATAACTGTAAGGATGAGGACGAAAACATCAGAAATGTTGCGGCTGTATACTTAATCAGCACGTCAACATCACCTGAAACTCTTATTGGTGATGAATTGGACAAAATCAAAACAGCTATTACAAATGCATTGCCGAAAATAACGAAGGATGAAAGCTTCAAAACAAATATAGGCGATTCAAGCGCAAGTGTTATTGATCTTTCAGAAATTGCAAGCGTTACAAAAGGCAACTACTATGTATACTATGTTGACGGCTTCGGTTCGGGTGACGAGGGCGACACGATACTGACTAACAAAAACAGAATCGAATTCACTCTGCCTATGCAGACAAGTGCATTAAAGAAAAGAAGAATGTTTGCTTTTGCGGCTATGCTTTACGGAGATGACCCAAGTGTTGAAAATGCAAATAACACTTGGTATGTAAGCGACAACTACATAGACTACACCTTCACCTCGGCAGGGTCATATACATCTGTTAATATTATGCCGGAAAGGGTGAAATATGTATTCGACGCTAAAT
>JBJEOX010000045.1:0-3855 GCA_051880935.1 Ruminococcus sp. | reverse complement strand
GTGTAGGGAACGGTCTTGACCGTTCCGCTGATTTACAAGCCAACTCTTAACCGACCCGGAACGGTCAAGACCGTTCCCTACATTTGAGCGTGGTTATTTTCATAACAAATTTGATAAATTTTAGAATTAACACCGTACTACGGATATATAATCAAGCTTTTAATGTATTACTGTAGCGAGCGGAGCCCTTGTCGCTCACAAAAAACGTTACCTATATATCAACTTAAAATTCGGGCAACCGTTTTTTCAAAACAAACCGACTTTTCCGCTCGAATTGCGTGTCGAGGCACTCGACCAAAATGAAAACGCCAAACCCTTACGGAAGGTTTGGCGTTTTCTGTTCTTTAAAAAATGAGGGGTACAAGTACGAACCTCTACGTCGGTTCGTATTGAGGAGGGTAGAACAATTATACTCTGACGGTTGCGGTTCCGTCTTTTGAGTACGCTTATATTAAACTATATTAGTTTGAAAACTGTGTGAAATCAAATTGAATTTGCTTTGAAAACTATATGTTTTTCGCAAGAATTTTTGTCGATTTTATGTACAAAAGATGATTTTATGTCATATCTTAAAAAATCTTCAAAAAAGTAAAACAAATGTTTGATTTTTCTGCTTGCATATGTTATACTTTAGACGGGAAGGTGCGTGATTTTATGAAACCCTTAAGCAAAAGCCAGCAGAAAATTCTGGATTATCTCAAGGAATGCTCTCTTGAGGGCAGAGTTCCCTCTGTGCGTGAAATATGCAGTAAAACGGGGCTGAGCTCAACTTCAACGGTTCATCATCACCTTACGGCACTTGAAGAAAAGGGCTTAATCTCCCGTGAACACGGCGTTAACAGATGCATCAGAATCAGCGGTGAGGAAAAGTCGGCAGAAGTGCCTGTGCTCGGACGAGTTGCCGCAGGCTACCCGATTCTTGCCGTTGAGGACATTGAGTGCTACGTGCCCGTTCCCGAAAGCCTTAAGCGTGGCAGAGAGCTTTTTGCACTGCGTGTTCAGGGCGAAAGTATGATAAACGCAGGTATTCTTGACAACGATATTGTCATAGTCCACCGCACACCCGTTGCCGAAAACGGCGAGATTGTGGTTGCGCTTGTCGGCGATGAAGCAACCGTAAAAAGATTTTACAAGGAAAACGGTCATTTCAGACTCCAGCCCGAAAACGACAGCTTTGAGCCGATTATAGTTGACGAGGTCGTACTGCTCGGCAAGGTAATCTCCCTTGTAAGGTATATGGAGTAACAAAGATGAAAAAGTTATCGCTTCTTTTTCTTATTCTGATATTTACAGTAATCTTTGCTAGCTGTAAAAGCACCGCAAAACTTAGTATATCTTCTGACAGTCCCTTTAATTTTGAATCATACGAAAGCAAAAGCGGGATTTCCGATATTGAACCGATAGCGTTAAGCGGTGAATTGAGCAAGAAATGTGCTTCATACAAATTTACATACACTTCCGATATTTACAGCGTTAAAGCGTACATTTCCATTCCGATTGATTGTATAGAAAGCTCCGCACCTTATGAATGTATCATCTACAATCGTGGCGGAAACAGTAAAATCGGACTTCTTGATGACGAAGATACTGCGGTGATTTCTGCCGAAACCGACAGAATTGTTTTAGCATCGCAATACAGAGGTGCAGACGGCGGAACAGGACAAGACCAATTCGGCGGTGATGATGTGGCAGATGTCACAACGCTGATTGACTTATGCGAAAACTGCTTTGAATTTGCAAGCATAGATAAGTTGTGTGTTGCGGGAGTGTCACGAGGCGGAATGATGTCATATATGACTGCAAGAGCAGACAGCCGTGTAAAGCGCATAATTGCCGTTTCGGCAGTCAGCGACCTGTTCAAAGCCTACAACGACAGAGAGGATATGAAAACAGTTCTTCAGGATTATATCGGAGGCTCACCCGACGATTTGCCGTATGAATATGAAAATCGTTCAGTTGTTTACCGGGCAGACGAAATAAAAGTACCCGTGCTGATGATTCACAGCAGACTTGATGAACAGGTTTCCTTTTCTCAGGCAGAAGAATTGTATAAAAAGTTTGAGGAGTATAGTGTTGACTGCAAGTTCGTGAGCTATGACGATGATGTTCACGGCTTTCACAAGGAGGATTACAAAATCATCTGCGAGTGGATGAACAGCACTTATTAAATATGAACATATTTTCCTTGACATAATTATTATGCCTATGTATAATAATATTAGTGATAAGATGTTTCTTATCTTACAGAAGCTTATTTTTCTGTAAAAAGCGGAGAGTCCTGCCGAATAAGTGGAAGTTGTACAAGAGGAGAATCCTACCGTATAAGTGGAAGTTGTACAAGAGGTGTGTCCTACCGTATAAGTGGAAATTGTAAGCAAAAGAGGACTGTTCGCAGTCCTCTTTTATACGTTATTATGAAAAGGATTCAAATTATGAAGCAGCAAAGATTTAAACTCTATACTATAGATATGAAATACGTTCGCAATCTTGCAAAAGCAGACAACAATGTTATGTCCGTATCTCCTCAGACTGAAAAAAGCTCACGACCTTTTATCGGAGTATTAATTCTGCTGAACGGCAAAAAATACTGCATTCCGTTATCTTCGCCCAAAAAGAAATTTGAGGGCAAGAAAAACAGCGTTGATTTTATGAAAATCGCACATTCAAACGAAAAGGGCAACAATAAAATTATAGGCGCACTTAACATAAATAATATGTTACCGATTGATGATGCATTAATAACTCCAATTGATTTAAAAATACATAACAACGATTCACCTAAGACAGTTGCTTACAAGGAGCTTATGAAAGACCAGCTTGATTTTTGCCGACATAATCAGGATGTAATCCTGAAAAGAGCCAACAAGCTGTATGATATTGTGGTAAATCATCCCGACAAAAACATTAACCTTGTAAAAAGATGCTGTAATTTTGCTAAGCTTGAAATTATTTTGGAAAAATATATTGAAAAATCAAAATAAAATTATTATTCAGCGTTCAGATATGCGTTCAGGCGTGTCTGAACGTTTTTTTCAAGATTTCGGTAGAAAAACTGATAGTCGTAAATATGGTAAACGCCCTCGCCCATTATGTCGAGCGACGAGGGGTAGTCCTTTGGCGAAATATCCGTAACCTTGAGCGTTCCTCGCTCGCTGTCGATATATGCGCCCGTAAGATTTGCAATCTCATTTGTAATATTTCCGCTGTAGTCGGTGAAGCAGGCACCGAGATTTTCGCTCTTGTCGGCTTTGGTTGAATCGGTTTTCCAGTTGAGCGGATTGATTGAAAGCGTCTTGATGCCCTGCGGCACCATAAGCGAGGAGCTGACGTCCTCAGACTCGCTGTTAAAGGAAATGACAACTCCCGTGTCGCTCTCGCCCTGAGCCGCCTTCAACTGCGGATATTCTCTGACCTCTTCCTCGGTAAATCTCCAGCCGATTGCGTAGCAGGCTACAAGCTGTTTCTGCCGTTGCTCGTATGCAAAGCACTCCTTTATAAGCCTTATGCTCATA
This sequence comes from Ruminococcus sp., assembly GCA_051880935.1. GTDB lineage: Bacteria > Bacillota > Clostridia > Oscillospirales > Acutalibacteraceae > Ruminococcoides. The sequence continues at coordinate 343 of JBJEOX010000045.1, read as the reverse complement.
TCGGCACCCTGCGAAAAGCCTGCAATAATTATCGGTCTGCCGTCGTTGCAGTTCTGCATATAGTATTCAAACGAGTCCCTGACGTCCTCAAACGCCTTTTCAAGGCACTCGGTTCTGACTTCCTCGCTCATAGCGTAAACCGCAAGCCCTATCTGGCGGTAATACGGAGCAAAGAATCTGCATTCGTCGTCATAAATTCCCTTTTCCATATTTGTTGCACCGAGAAAATTCTCTTTTGTCTTGTCATCGTCGAGCGACATATTGTACTCGCTCTGTGAGCCGCCGTAAACTGTGGGACAGATGAAGAACACGTCGGCTTTTTTGTCGCTTTCTTCGTTTTCAA
>JBJEOX010000044.1:0-3864 GCA_051880935.1 Ruminococcus sp. | reverse complement strand
AATCAAGGCTTGACGTGTCTGTTCCGAGCTCTGCAAGCGTTTCGTTAATCTGTTCAAGCGAGGTGTCAACCGTTGAAAGAGCCGCATTTGTTGACTCAATCGCAAGTGCAAGTCCTTCTTTTCTGATATTATAGGGCTTTAGCTGCTCGTCAATCTCTTCAAGCTGTTTTTCAAGCTGCTTGTACTCCTCGCTGTCCTTGTCAAGAGCAGCCATCTGCTTGACGATTGCAACGTAATTGTCGCTTATCTGATTAAGGGTGTTGAGCGTGTTGGTAAGCTGTTGCTTCTGAGCGAGCAAATCCTCGTAGGAGGACTTGATTGACAAAAGAGTCTGGTAAGCCGTTTCAAGCGTTTGCTTTGTCTGAGTAAGCGAGGATTTCTGGTCAAGCAGCTGCATCTTTGCTGACAAAAGCTGTGTTTTTCCGCTTTCGGCGTTCTTCTGAGCGTCCTCAAGCTGAGATGCTACAGCCTCCTGCTGAGCGTTAATCTGCTCAATAGAGGAGCTGATTGTCTGACTTCCGCTTTCAGCTTTGCTGATATTGTCGTCAATTTCCTTTTTCGCACTGTCAAGCTTATCCTCTGCGTCTGCAAACTGGTCGTCGAGTGCGGCTGAAATTTTCTTGTTGAGCGCATCAATCTTTTTCTGCGAAATTACGATGTTTTCTTCCTCAACTACAATACCCTTGTCTGAAACAGAGGCAACGCCGTCGATTCCCTCAAGCTTGTTTATAAGCTCGTTGCTTACGTAATCGGAAAGCTCGTTTCTGCCCTTGCCCTCATATTCAACAGCTGTCATAGCGACAGGCAGCATACTCGGATTTGCCTTGATAAGGTAGGGAGTGCCCACTCCGTCAGACCAGTTGTCCGATATTGTGTCAAGGCTTGAACGCAAATCAACGGTTGCGGTGTCCATATTCGTGCCGTCCTCAAACTCAATTATAAGCACCGAGTAGTTTTCGGCAGAATTAGAGGTTATGTCCTCAACGCCGTCAATGGTTGAAATTGACTGTTCTAGCGGTTTTGTTACGGTTGATTCAACAGTTTCGGGCGTCTGACCGCCGTAGGTTGTCATAATCATCGCATAGGGGAAGTCCATATTCGGCAGCAGGTCGGGCGTCATTTTTGTAAACGACACAATGCCGAGCACGATGATGATTACAACGCATACAAAAACTGTCATAGGTTTTTTTACACTGAATTTTGATAGCATGCTTTTACTCCTGAAATTTAATATGTCAATTGTTATCTATAACTGCACCGCTTTTGATTATTTCAAGCTTGCGCAGATAATTTTTTCTGACTTTATCGCTGTCCATTCCCGCTACAAAAACGTCAAAGATTGCGTTTTTAAGCACCTGAGTAAGAATCTGCGAAAGGCACTGAATATCCTCATCGCTTTTATACTTCAGATTTGCCCTGTTAAACAGATTTGAAAAATCACGGAAAGGCGCTAATCCCTCAAATCTGTTGAGCAAATATTCTGAAATCAAATCATCGTTTGCACGGAGATTTTTCATAAGATTTTTCAGAATCATTTTCTGTTTTTTATCCTTGCCGAAGTCGTTGATTATGTCAAACAGCTTTTCGTATGTGTAGAAAATATCGCCGTTTGAGTATTCCAGCGCCTTGCGTCCGCCCTCAACGGAAATGTCGGCAAAGGTTTTAACAAGCACCTCAACAAGGTCAACCTTATCGTCAAAATACTGATAAAAGCTTCCTCTTGAAATATTCGCCGCTTTGATAATACGGTTTATGCTGACTTTTTCTGTAGCCGAGCTTGAAAATTCATTCATAACAGCACTTATAATTCTCTGCCTTTTTTCTTCGGGAAGATTGTAAAATGTCTTTTTAATCATAATTAGGCACCTCCTGAATAATGTGACAACCTATCATATGTACATTTGTCATAATTATAATTCCAATGGAATATATTGTCAACATTTTCAGCATTTTGTATTGTGAAAGTTTTATGAATTTTTGGTGAGAAACTTGTGTAAAACAACAAATGCAGGACGGATTAACCGCCCTGCAAGTAAAAACTATGATAATTTTTCAAAACCGGTGTTTCTGCGTGAAACTGCTTCGGTAAGCGCAACAAACAGAATAAACAGCGGCGTTGTAATCGGCTGGGCAATATTTACAACTGCCTGAACCGAGTAGCAGATAACTGCCGAAGCACATACAATTGAAAGCGGATTTGAAAATGACTTCTTCACTGCTCTTGCAATTGTTCCTCCCACAACTGACAGATAGGCAATAAGTCCTGCTGCGCCTATTGTGATAAGGTAGTTGAGATACTCGTTGTGAGCCGCATTTGTTGAGGTGTCGCCGAACTTCGAAAGCTCGGTAAAATACGGAGCAAAAGCATAGAAGAACGTGTCGGGACCCGTACCGAAAAGCTTTTGGAAGAATGAAAAATTACCGAAAATCTCAAATGATTTTATCCACATAAAGCCTCGGTGAGTACCCCAGTGTTCGTCAAAACGCAGGATTGAAGCAAAGCCGCCGAGCTCTGTTTCGGTATCAAAACAACTGAAATAAACTACAGCCGATAAAATTGCAATAACGGCAGCGGCAAAAAGTGAGCTGAGTACAATCGGAACAGCCTTTGAAAGCGTAAGATTAGGCTTTTTAACATCAATTATGTAAAGCACACCCGTAATTACAGCGGAAATGCCGATAAGCACAAAGCAGATACTTGACTCGACGAACAGCTTTTGAAATTCATCAATTTCCTTTGTATTACAGCCGAAAGACTGAGTAAGGAAAACTGTGAAAAATCGCAGAAGCTTTGCCGAAGCGAGCATAACGGTAAGGCAGAGGAAATATCTTTTAAGTCTTGAAATTCTCCTTGAATACCAAATCAGCATAACAACAAATAACACGCCGATTCCGAGAATACCCGAGTCGCTGTCGGCAGTCATCAGTGCCATAAAGCCGAGAGCAGAAGAGATAAGAAAAATTATCCTGAACAATGTCTTTTTTGTATGTACCGACATTGTAATCACAACGGGCAGCATTACGCAGATAAAGCTTGACATAAGGTTCTTGTTGCCGATTGTCGAGGTGAAGTCCTCAATTGTTTTGGCGTCAAGCTGAGCATACATACCGAGCGGGTCGATGTAGCAGAAGTTGAGCACCGACAAAAGATAAACAACAGCCGAGCCTGCCGCAAGTGCAACAAAGACGTACTCCATATAATAGTAGCAACGGGTAATAACAAAGTAGATTCCCACATAGAATGCAATCGTAACAAGACCGTTGTTTCTGCCGTTGAGCGAACCGTAAAGTGCATCGGTCGATTGATTTGAAAAAACAGTTGAAATCACACAAACCGCAAGCAGAGCAAGCATAGCCCAATCGGTAAATGAAAATTTTGTTGGCAAGCCGCCGTTGCTGACGGTCATTTCGGGAGAGCTGTCATTTTTATTGCCGTAGTATGCAAAATAAATAAGCAAAGCCTCGGCAATAATCACAACACCCGACAATGCAAGGAAGAAGTAGTATTTGTCGTGGCGGATGTTAAAATATGCGTTGGACGCAAACAGCGGAAAAACGGTGAACATCAGCACAAGGTAGTAGTTCAGCACAGCGTGCCGTGTGGAGTATTTTTCCACAAGTCGTGGAGTTTCGGTTGTATTTTTGGTATTGCTCATTTTATTTGCCTTTCAGATAGTATTGTAGTTCAGTATTATTTTAAGGTAAACCATAATTTGTCGAGTGCCTCGACGGGCAAAACGAGTGGAAAAGTCGGATTGTTTGGATAAAACGGTTGCCCGAATTATAGATTAATTTATAGGTAACGTTTCGGGACGTCAGGGAAATTCCCCTATTAGGGGAAATGTCGCAAAGCGACAAAAGGGT
>JBJEOX010000043.1:0-3865 GCA_051880935.1 Ruminococcus sp. | reverse complement strand
AAAAGGTCTATGAGCTTGCCAAAAAGTACGGCGTGCTCATTCTTGAGGATAACCCGTACGGCGATTTGCGCTACAGCGGAGAGTATGTACCTAATATAAAGTCGCTTGATACGGACGGAATTGTAATTTACGCAGGCTCTTTTTCAAAGGTAATTTCACCCGGTATGCGTGTTGCCTACTGCATTTGCCCAAAGCCGATTTTCCAGAAGCTCGTTGTCTGCAAGCAGGGCAACGACGTTCATACAAATATCTGGTCGCAGTACGTCTGCAACGAATTTATCACAAAGTATGATTTCAACGCTCACCTTGCAAAGCTGCGTGAGATTTACACCAAAAAGGCAGAATTCTGTATGGGATTGCTCGACAAATACTGCGCTCCTGCAATTACCTATAATAAAATTGACGGCGGACTGTTCATCTGGTGTGATTTGCCCGAAAGTATTGATATGCCGGCATTCTGCAAAAAAGCAGTTGAAAACAAGGTTTGCGTAGTACCTGGCAATGCATTTCTGACTGATGAAAACGAGAAGTGCCAAAGCTTCAGAATTAACTTCTCAACACCGACAGACGAACAGCTTGAAAAGGGAATTAAAATCCTCGGAGAGCTTGCAAATAGTTGGAGTTAAACCGCAATTTGCCGAGATTTTTATCAACTGTTGTTTAACAATCAACAATGTAGGGAACGGTCTTGACCGTTCCGATTACCCATAGGTCAGTTGTAGCCCTGCGGAACAGTCAAGACTGTTCCCTACACTATATTGTAATATTGTAAAAATATAAATTCGGAGCGTAGCGACTGATAAATCTACACTCCAAACTAATTTAAATTATAAAAACAGAAAATCTGATAATTTTTTACGGAGGAATTAACATATGGAAAACGAAAAGAAAAAAGAGGTTGTGTTCAGCGCAATACAGCCCAGCGGAACAATTACACTCGGAAACTACCTCGGTGCTGTGCGCAACTGGGTTGCAATGCAGGAGGAGTACAACTGCATTTATGCGCTTGCCGATTTACACACAATTACCGTAAGGCAGGAGCCAGCGACAATGAGAAAAAATATTCTTGACGCTTACGCATCAATTATGGCGTGCGGAATTGACGTTGAAAAGAGTATTTTCTTCATTCAGAGCCACGTTCATACTCACGCAGAACTTGCTTGGGCACTTAGCTGTTACACACAGTTCGGCGAGCTTTCGAGAATGACTCAGTTCAAGGATAAGTCTGCAAAGCACGCCGACAACATAAACGCAGGACTTTTCACATATCCCGTGCTTATGGCTGCCGATATTCTGCTTTATCAGGCTGACAAGGTGCCTGTCGGTGCAGACCAGAAACAGCACATTGAGATTACAAGAAATATTGCAGAGCGTTTCAACGGACTTTACGGAAACGTATTCAAAATTCCCGACGGATTTATTCCGAAGAACGGTGCAAGAGTAATGAGCCTTCAGGACCCGACCAGAAAGATGAGCAAATCCGACGAAAACGTAAACGGCTGTGTACATCTTCTCGATGCGCCGGAAGTAATTATGAAGAAATTCAAGCGTGCCGTAACCGACAGCGAGGCTTGCGTAAGATATGCCGAGGGCAAGGACGGCGTAAACAACCTTATGACAATTTACAGCGCAGTAACGGGACTTACCTTTGAGCAGATTGAGCACGACTTTGACGGCAAGGGCTACGGTGACTTTAAGACCGCAGTCGGCGAGGCTGTTGTTGAGGAGCTTCGTCCGATTCGTGAGCGCTACGAACAGTTTATCAAGGACAAGGCTTATCTTGAGGAGTGCTACAGAAAGGCTGATGAAATTGCTCTTAAAATCAGCAGCCGCACTATGGGCAAGGTTATGAAGAAAATCGGCTTTATTCTTTAATTTTGATAAGAATTTGAGGGAATAGAGTATGACAAAAATTGAAAATAAAATTTTTGATTGGATAAGAAAAAATATCCTTCTGATTTTTCTCGGTGCGATTACAATTCTTGGAATTGTGATACACCTTTGCGGAATGGATTTTAAAAGCGACGATTACAACAGCTTTCTTTATCCTTGGTGGTCAGTGATTGAAAGCTCAGGCTTGCAGGGACTTGCAACGCAGGTAGGGAACTACAACATACCGTATCAGATAATAACCTATCTGCTTACGCTCACTCCGCTGGGATCGCTGTATTCCTACAAGGCTTTGTCGATTGCGTTTGACTTTGTTCTTGCACTGAGTGCGGCATTGCTTGTGTATTCCTTTGACAGCAAAAAATCGCATTTAAAGCCTGTAATTACATACGGACTGGTTTTCTGTTCAATGACGGTTGTGCTCAACTCGTCGTTTTGGGCTCAGTGCGACTCAATTTACGTTTCATTTATACTTCTTTCAATTTACTTTCTGAAAAAAGAGAAGAATATACAGTCGTTTGTAATGCTCGGAATTGCGTTTGCGTTCAAGCTTCAGGCTGTGTTTATTCTTCCGGTATTTCTCTTTTATTATGTCTGCACACGCAAGACTTCAATACTTCATTTTCTGATTATCCCTGCCGTTGATTTTGTTATGTGTCTGCCTGCAATTATCCTCGGCAGAAACCCGCTCGACATTATAACGATTTATGCGGTGCAAACCGATTACGGCAAGCTGATTCAGATGAACTGCCCGAATTTTTATGCGTTTTTGTGTAACGGATATGATATGAATAATTATTATCTTTTCAAAACGTTTTCAATTGTACTGACGATTACAATTCTCGGTGCAGGGCTTTGTATGCTGATTTACAAGAGGACTGATTTGTCCGATAAGCAGAATTTTCTGCTTTCATCAATCTGGACGGTGTTTACCTGCATAATCTTTTTGTCGTCAATGCACGAGAGATATGCTTATCTTCTCGACATTCTGACTATAATTTATGCGGTAGTGTATGCTAAGCGTGTGTGGCTCCCGATTGTGTGCAACCTTGTGAGCCTGCGAGGTTATTGCTACTATCTGTTTGCATATGACGTTCTGGACATAAAAATAACCGCTATTGTGTATATAGCAGTATATGCGTATGTTTCGTATATTTTTATAAAAGATGTGGTAATGAACGGAAAAAAGCTTAAGGAAGAAATTCCTGAACTAACGGAATCGCAGACAATTTTTTCGTAAGATACATCGTAAAATTTTATGTTGATTTTACAGCGAAAATTGTGTATAATAAAAGCATAAGTAGTTTTGAATAATATGAAAGGAGAATTCTTATGCCTAACATAAAACCAATCTCCGATTTAAGAAATTATACAACGGTTTTGCAGGATGTGGCGGTTGGCTCACCTGTATATCTTACGAAAAACGGCAGAGGCTGTTATGCTATTGTAGATATTTCCGAACAAGAGGATTACGAAAAAACAAAGGCGGCTCTCCGACTTATGTGTGAACTGGAAAAGGGAAGAAAATCAGGAGAGGAAAACGGATGGTTGTCTGATGATGATGTAAGGGCACATTTCAGAAGAGAAGATAATGGAAAATAATATTAAGTACTCACCTGAAGCATTGAATGATCTTCAAGAAATTTGGAGCTATATCTCCGCAAGTCTTTCAAACCCTATTGCAGCAGAAAACACCGTAAACGGTATGATGGATTGTGTTGATATACTTAAGAAATTTTCCAAAGCCGGTTCAACACTTAAATTTTCTAACGGAATTAACAGCGGATACAGATTTGTTCAATATAAAAATTATATTGCCTTTTATCGCATAAGCGGCAACGATGTATTTGTTGACAGAGTAATTTACGGTAAGAGTGATTATATGAAAATTCTTTTTAAAGATAAAACGGAATAGTAAAAATTATAGGCTTGATAAACGGTATGCGTTAAACACTGTTTATCAAGCCTTTTATTT
>JBJEOX010000042.1:0-3875 GCA_051880935.1 Ruminococcus sp. | reverse complement strand
CGACAAGCCGACCTCCTTTGCAAGAGCCTTTGTAAGACCGATTACACCTGCCTTTGCGGCGCTGTAGTGCACCTCGCAGGACGCACCGACCTGTCCCCACATTGAGCTGATATTCAGAATCACTCCGCTGTGGTTTTTTATCATATATCTTTTCAGAGCCTCCTGCGTGCAGTTGAAAACTCCGTCAAGATTTACGCCGAGCATAGCTTTCCAGTCCTCAGCCGTAATATCGGTAAACAGCTTTTGCTGAGCAATTCCCGAGTTGTTCACAAGCACGTCAATACTTCCTATGGTGTTGTCAATAGCGTCAAACATCTCGTTTACCGACTGCCTGTCCGACACGTCAGCCTGCACCGCAAGCGCACCGACTCCGTAGCTTTCGCAGAGAATTTTCGCAAGATTCTGCGCCGAATTCTTATTTTCGTGGCAGTGAACGGCAACATTACAGCCTGCCTGCGCAAACGCAACGCAGAGTGCAGTGCCTATTCCGCCCGAACCGCCCGTAACCAGAACATTTTTCATAACATCACCCTGAATTCAATTAACAATTAATAATTATTCTGTACTCATTATATCATTTATTTTCAGAATAATAAAGCACAAAATAAAACAAGGCACAGCCAAACGGCTACACCTTGGTTATAATTATAAAATATTGACAAAATAAAACGATGTATATTGTAGGGAACGACCCCTGTGTCGTTCCTTATGGAAATTCATCTAACCTAATAGGAACAACACAGGGGTTGTTCCCTACAATTTTTCTACATAAAAAGAAACACCGCCCAGACTCCAATCTAACGGTGTTTCTAATACCAATAGTGGAGTAACCGCTTGCGCAGTACCCTCTTTCTAACCTTATTATATCACATTTACAGCCTATGTCAAGTCTTTGCGGAATTTGCAAAGGCTTTTTGTATACATATTATTTCTTCCTGAAACCGTCTTTAAGGCTTACGCTTCTGTTGAACACAAGGTGTTCCTTTGAACTGTCCTTGTTGTCAACGCAGAAGTAGCCGAGTCGCATAAACTGGAAGCTCTGCGGTGCTTCGGCGTTTTCAAGGCTCTTTTCAGCCTTGCAGTTTTTGAGAACCTCAAGCGAATTCGGGTTGAGGTAATCGAGGAAATTCCTGTCGCCGACATCGGGGTCCGGTACTGTAAAGAGGTTGTCGTAGAGCCTTACCTCCGCATCTGCGCAGTTGTTAGCATCAACCCAATGGATTGTACCTCTCACCTTTCTGCCGTCGGGTGTGTTACCGCCCCTTGTTTCGGGGTCGTACTCTGCATAAACCTCAACGACATCGCCGTTTTCGTCCTTTTTACAGCCCGTGCACTTTACAATATATGTTCCCTTTAAGCGCACCTCGTTGCCGGGATAAAGGCGCTGATACTTCTTAATCGGCTCCTCCATAAAGTCCTCGGCTTCAATGTAGCTTTCTCTTGAAAATGTAACTGTACGTGTGCCGTCCTCGGGGCGGTTGGGGTTGTTCTCAACCTCAAACTCCTCGGTCTTGCCTTCCGGATAGTTTGTAAGCACAAGCTTAATCGGGTGAATTACGCACATAACACGCTGTGCCGTTTCGTTCAAATCGTCACGCAGGCAGTGCTCTAAAAAGCTGTATTCAACAATTGAATTAACCTTTGAAACGCCAATCTGGTCAATAAACGAGCGGATTGCCTTCGGAGTATATCCACGTCTGCGAAGTCCGCAGAGTGTAGGCATTCTCGGGTCGTCCCAGCCGTCAACATAACTCTTTTCAACAAGCTCACGCAGTTTACGCTTTGACATAACTGTGTTATTGATTCCGAGCCTTGCAAACTCAATCTGACGAGGCTTGCAGGGGGCGGAAATGTTGTTGATTACCCAGTCATAAAGCGGACGGTGAGCCTCAAATTCAAGCGATCAAAGGCTGTGAGTAATGCCCTCAATTGCGTCCTCAATCGGGTGTGCAAAGTCGTACATCGGGTAGATGCACCACTTGTCGCCCGTTCTGTGGTGGTGCAGGCGGTTAATTCTGTAGATAACGGGGTCACGCATATTGAAGTTGCCCGAAGCCAAATCAATCTTCGCACGCAAGGTCATCTTGCCGTCCTCAAATTCGCCGTTTTTCATACGCTCAAACAAATCAAGGCTTTCTTCAATAGGGCGGTCACGGTACGGGCTCTTTGCAGGAGTCTGCGTATCGCCTCTGTACTCCCTCACCTGTTCAGGAGTAAGCTCGCAGACGTAAGCAAGTCCCTTTTTAATCAGCTCAACTGCGTACTCGTACATCTGCTCAAAATACTCGGACGCATAGAAAAATCTGTCGTCCCAGTCAAAGCCGAGCCACTTTATATCCTCCTTGATTGCGTCAACATACTCAACGTCCTCTTTTGTGGGGTTGGTGTCGTCCATACGGAGATTGCAGATTCCGCCGAACTTTTCAGCCGTGCCAAAGTCAATGCAGATAGCCTTTGCGTGTCCGATATGCAGATAGCCGTTAGGCTCGGGAGGAAAGCGTGTATGAACCTTTTTACCCTCAAATCTGCCGTTTTCGGCGATATCCTCATTTATGAAATCGTGAATGAAGTTGTTCTGCATAACCACTTCATTTTCAATATTTTTAATTTCTTCAGCCATAAAAACTGTCCTTCCTGCCAAAAGAATAATTTACAATTTACAATTAAAATTTAACAATTACGGGTCGCTTCGCTCCGAATTAATAATATGACTATATAGTGTAGGGAACGGTCTTGACCGTTCCGAATCCCATAGAAGTCGGTTGTAACTCTGCGGAACGGTCAAGACCGTTCCCTACGAAAAAATATCAACACTTTAACCTAAAATTTCAAGTCCCTTTTCAAGTCTTTTCAGCGACTCATCTCTGCCTAAAATATCTAAAATCTCAATTGCGCCGCCGGGAGTAACCGTCTTGCCTGCCGCCGCAATTCGCACAGGCCACATAACGGTACCGTTTTTAAGCTCCTTTTCAACAGCCATATTGATAAGGCAGTCGTGGATTGCGTCAGCCGTCCACTCAGGCAGAGCCTTCAGTCTTTCGTAAGCCTCTTTGAGCACAACGGGAGCGTTTTCAAGATTTGTCTTGCTCTTTTTGTTTACAAAAAGCTCCTTGCCGTATTCGGGAAGCTCAGCAAAGAAGTCGAGCATTTCGGGAATCTGCGTAAGCTGAGTTGTGCGCTTCTGCAAAATCTCGGCAAATTTTAAATACGGCATCTCCCTGTCGCCGAATACCTTTTTATAGTACGGCATTGCAACCTCAGTAAACTGCTCGGGAGTCATAGCCTTGATGTACTCGCCGTTGAACCAAGAAAGCTTGTCATAGTCAAATACCGATGGTGACTTGCTGATTCCGCTGATGTCAAATTCCTTTTCAAGCTCTGCAAGCGTGAAAATCTCCTGATTGTCCTTCGGACACCAGCCTAAAAGTGCAATATAGTTGATGATAGCCTCGGGCAGATAACCCTCGTCAATCAAATCGTAAAAGCCTGTTGCACCGTGACGCTTTGACAGCTTTGAAACGTTGCCGTCCTCGTCCTTGCCCATAATGAGCGGAAGATGAATATATGTCGGGATTTCCCAGCCGAAAGCCTCATAAAGAAGGTTGTACTTCGGGGTGGAGCTTAAATACTCACAGCCACGTACAACGTGAGTAATTCCCATCGTGTGGTCGTCAATTACGTTTGCAAAATTGTATGTCGGGTAGCCGTCGGTTTTAATCAGAATCTGGTCCTGTAACTCGGAATTGTCAACGGTAATCTCGCCGAAAACTGCGTCAACAAAGGTAGTACTGCCCTCAATCGGCATTTTCTGGCGGATAACGTACGGCACGCCCTCTGCAAGAAGTCTGTCAATTTTCTCCTGCGGCAAATCACGG
>JBJEOX010000041.1:0-3885 GCA_051880935.1 Ruminococcus sp. | reverse complement strand
GGTGCGGCGAGGATGGGAGGTGTAATATTGACTGCGAAAGAAATCAAGCACATAAATAAAGAGATTTCAAGGCTGAAAGCAAAGGTCATTCGTCTTGAAAACGAAGCTACAAACACAGCTCCGAAGTTGTCGGATTCTCCCGGTGGAGGAAATGTATCAGATAAAATCGGCAACGCAGTAACGCAGATTACGGACATACAGCGAAAAATACAGAATCTTGAAATATTACGCAATTCGGCTCTGAACCGCTTATCACGTGATATTTTTGAGGAAAATTGCTTATTTATGCGATTGAGCCTGCACTATAGTTGGGCGAAGATTGCAATGCAGGTTGGCGGAAATAACACCGCAGACGGAATCAGAATGATGTGTGAACGATATTCTTGGTAAATTTTTATAACTTGTTCGTTTGTTCGTTTTTAGGGCGTTATAATGTAAACTGTAGAAAGTTACAAGATGATAAGCTCATTTATAATCTCTCCTTAATCAAACCGCCTGCATTTTGTGGGCGGTTTTACTTTGCACAGAAAGGCGGTGTTGCCGTGAAAGATAAATTAAACGCAAGACAAAAGAAATTTGCTGAATATTACGCACAGAGCGGTAATACCGTTCAGAGTGCAATCAAGGCAGGATATTCAGAAAATTATGCAAATACGAATGCTTGTAAATTGTTAGAAAATGATAGAGTTTTGAAATATATTAAAGAGCTTACTGCAAAGGCGCAGCAGGACAGAATTATTACTGCCGTTGAACGTCAGGCGATTCTTTCTGACATTGCAAAGTCAAAAGATGAAGAAACTCCCGACCGCATTCGTGCTATTGATACGCTTAATAAAATGACAGGTGAGTATCTCAATAAGGTTGAAGTTTCGGGCACGCTCAAAGCAGAGCAATCAAAGCTTGACGACCTTATAAAGCAGATGAGCGAAGATGAATAACAGATTAATTCTGTCAAAGAAATATAAAGCTTTTCTGCGTTGCAATGCTCCTGTTGAATTTCTCGAAGGCACTACAATGGCAGGCAAAACGACTGTCGGACTTTTTAAGTTTATGCTTAAGGTTGCACAGTCGCCGAAGAAGCTCCATATCATAGCCGCAAAGGATACGGGAACCGCCGAAAAGAATATCATCAACAAAGACCTCGGAATTATCGATGACTTCGGCGAGCTTGTCGAGTACAACGGCAACGGAACGAAGGACGATAAAATTCCGCATATTCTGTTTCACACGTCGAAAGGCGACAAAGTAATCTATGTAATGGGTTACGGCGACAAGCAGAAATGGAAAAAGGCTCTCGGCGGTCAGTACGGTTGCCTTTACGTTGACGAAATCAATACCGCTGATATTGAGTTTGTGCGTGAAGCTTCAATGCGAGCCGATTATTTTATGGCTACGCTCAACCCTGACGACCCGAATTTGCCTGTTTATAAGGAGTATATAAACTGTTCTCGTCCTCTCCCCGAGTGGAAAGACGAAACACCGACTGAAATATTAAATGAATTACGAGAAGAGCCAAAGCCCGGTTGGGTTCATTGGTTCTTTTCTTTTGCCCATAATCTCGGACTGAAAAAGGAAGAGCTTGACCGAGTTCTGACGAATACGCCGAAAGGCACGAAGATTTATAAAAATAAAATTCAAGGCTTGCGAGGCCGTTCAACCGGTCTTGTATTTCCGAATTTTGACCGCAAATTGCACGTTAAGTCAAAAGCTTGGGCGAAACAATTTCTCAATTCCGACCGCAAGAAAGAGCATTTTGTACGCTTTACCGCAGGACTTGATACCGCATATTCGCAGAAGTCACCCGATACAATCGCAATGATTTTCAGCGGAATTACAAACAGAGGTAGGTATATACGGCTTGATGAAGAGATTTACAACAATGCAGAGCTTGAAATCCCGATAGCTCCGTCCGATACGGTTGATAAATTTATAAAATTTCTTGAACGCAACCGTAAGGAATGGGGCTTTGCGAGAACGGCTTTTATTGACAATGCAGACCAGGCGACAATCACCGAATTTAAGAAATACAAGCGCACTCACGGCTGTATTTACAACTTTGAAAACGCGTGGAAGAAGTTGCCGATTATCGACAGAATTATGTTAATGCTCGGTTGGATTCAAAAAGGTTTTTATTACATACTCGACCATTGTGTAAATTCGATTGCAGAAATGGAGTTGTATTCGTGGCTTGAGGAAAAAGACAACATACCCGAGGACGGACACGACCATACAATCAACGCCGACCAGTACGGCTGGATTCCGTATAAGAATGAGATAGGAAATGAAAAATAATGGGACTGATAAACTTTATGGCTGATAAGATAAGACAGAAAATGTGGCATTTTTTGCAGGTCAATCCTGCACAGAAGTCACTTTTAATTATTGACGAGAATATGGACTTCCTGACGTCCTGCGCTAAAAACAGAATATGGTATGCAGGCAAGAGCAAACAGCTTTCACAGCTTTACGGACAGCTTGACGTGCCAGAAACAATGTTCTGGAAATCGAAAATGACGGCAGGAATGGAAATCCGTAAAATCCATATACCGCTTGCTTCTCTTATTGTCGATACGATTGCAAAAATAGTGATGTCCGACTACAACGGGGTTGAGATTACAAGCAAGAGCAGTACAAGCTATGCCGATACGTGGGCGGATATTGAAAAGGACAGCAAGCTTGATGATATTCTGAAAACTACACTTGCAGACCTCGGCATTGTCGGCGACGGTGCTTTCAAATTTTCTTTTGATAAGGACGTTTCAGATTTTCCGATTATCGAGTGGTTTCCTGCCGAGCGTGTAAAATTCAAACGCAATCGTGGAAGAGTCAGGGGGATTGATTTTTATACCGAATACGTAAGCAATGGCAAGCGTTACAGATTTGAAGAAAGCTACGGCTACGGATATATCAAGTATGAGCTTGAAGATGATTCGGGAAAAGAAGTACCGCTCAACTCCATTGAAGAAACAAGCTGGATTGACGGTAAGGGCGTGACCTTTGACAAGTCCGTAATGTGGGCGGTGCCCGTAATTCTCGGCAAATCTTCGCAGTACAAGGGCAGAGGAAAAAGCCTTATTGAGGATAAGGACGAAGCTTTCGACAGCCTTGACGAAGCGTGGTCGCAGTGGATGGACGCACTCAGAGCAGGCAGAACGAAGCAGTACATACCCGATTGTATGATTCCGAAAAATCCCGATACGGGCGAGCCTGTCGAGCCGAATGCGTTTGACAATCGTTTTATTATGATTGATAACGATATGAACGAGAACGGAAACGGCAATCGAATTTATACCGAAAGTCCGTCTATTCAGCACGAAAGCTATTTAAGCTCTTATATTACAGCTCTTGACCTTTGCTTGCAGGGCGTTATAAGTCCGTCAACGCTCGGAATTGACGTTAAAAAACTCGACAACGCAGAAGCGCAGAGGGAAAAAGAAAAAACAACGCTCTACACCCGACAGAGCTATGTTGAGTTGCTTGAAAGCGTGATACCTCAGCTTGTAAAAACTGCTCTGAATGTCAATGCGATAATCAATAATCAACCGCTTATCCCTGATGATTTGGAAGTAACTCTGAAATTCGGCGAGTATGCGAATCCAAGCTTTGAAAGTCAGGTCGAAACCGTCGGCAAGGCAAGGCAGAGCGGAATTATGAGCATTGAAGCAGGCATTGACGAGCTTTACGGCGACAGCAAGGGCGACGATTGGAAAGCCGAGGAAGCAAAGCGAATCAAGGAAGAAATGGGGATCGCAGTTGCCGAGGAAACCTCGGAAGCTGACGATATTCAGCCTATCGGAATTTAACGTATGAATGAATATGATATTTCACAGGCTTTTGAAGAGATTGAGAATGAACTCATTGACAGTATGATGAGAAATTTCAGCC
>JBJEOX010000040.1:0-3917 GCA_051880935.1 Ruminococcus sp. | reverse complement strand
CAGTACATATCGGCGAGTCAGCCGAGGACGCCGTAAAAAGAGAGGTTTTTGAGGAAACGGGAGCGCATTACGAGATTGACCGGATTGCATTTATTCACGAAAATTTCTTTAAGGGCAGTGAAAGCCTTGACGGGCTTGACTGTCACGAAATTTCAATTTACTTTCTGATGAAGCCGAACGGAAACCGCAATTTAACCTGCAACAGCATTACGCAGACGGGAGAAAGGGAAAACCTGCACTGGATTCCCGTTGACAGGCTCGGCGAGTACAAAGCCTTTCCGACGTTTTTAAAGGATAAAATCAACTCTATCGGAAACGAAATTGAGCATATCATAACACGTGAGTAAGCCTGATACTAATATGTTTTTTAATTAATGCATAGAACAAACACATAATTCAAAACCCCCGGAGATCTGTTATAAGTCTCCGAGGGTTTAATAATTATAGAAAAATCAAGCTCGTTTTTTCTTTAAAAAATACACAGCTACAATTCCCGACATTAAAATTGTCAGAGTAAGTATTGTGACTGCGAGAGTACCTGAACCGGTAGCTATAGTATTGTTATCCGAATTAACTGTTGAAGAAGTGCCGGAAATGACTTCATCTTTAGTTGCCGAATCGTTGGGTTGGGTTGTATTAATCGGTTTTGTATCAGAATTTTCAGGGATATTCTGACTGCCGTTTTCAGAATTCACATCATCCGGTTTATCAGGATTTGAAGTGTTTTGCACATTAATTGTCTTTTTTATTTCGTTTTCTTCGGACGGAATAAAGATTTCAACTTGGTAATTTCCAATATCCGAAACAAAAAATTGTACGGAAGGGAATTTTTCATCCATGTAACATGAAACCGGTTTCTCATAAGGGTAGTTTCCGTAGAACGGTTCACCAAATGTATAAACATATGATCTGCCATCGCTGAAGTACACTTTTGCCGTTGCACCTTTCATATTGTAACCGACAGATGTATCCTTTATGTACTGCATATGCGGTCCGTCATAAGAAGTGTGACCATTTTGTTTTATTTCATCTGATAATATTTGCAGACTTTTTTTGCCGTCAAAAGGTTCTGTAAATACCTTGTCGGGAAGCGTTAAGATTTCAAAATCTATGATTTTTATTAATTCCGATTCCGCTTCGTCCTCAGTTGCCTCGTCAAAGAAGAGGTCGTCGTCATACTCATCTTCCGTGGCAGCGGCGAAAGCAAGAGAGGTTGTTCCGCAAGTCAATACGATTGCGAGTAAGATTGCCAATAGTTTTTTCATAGTTTTTCCTCCTAAAAATAAAAATAGAATAAATAAAAAGGCGCACAACCGAAGTTGTGCGCCAAAAAACACATCGCTCCGATTGTCGCCAAACAAATTCACAATATCAAGTACAATAGCGTTTTAAGACTATTTCAGTGTAGTGTGATAAAGCAGAGCTAGCGTTTTTATAAAAATAAAAACACTACAACACTCATTAGTCTAAACGCAACTATTATTATCATTATTAAATTGTGAATTTGTTGGCAAGCTTATTGTATCATATTCAAATAAACTTTACAAGTCTTTTCTGGAATTTTGTGTGGAGTACATAGGCTTTTTGTGTGTTGAATTCTTTCTGCCACTATGGCTTGAACCGTTATTTGCTACATAAAAGTATTTATCAGTATTATAAATCGCTTAATGGTAAGAGTAAATCAAAAACAGGGACTATCAATTTGATAATCCCTGTTTTTTGAAATTTAGTTATATATTTCTGCTCATAAGTTTGTGAAGTTTAACTTCGCCTGTTTCAAGCGATTTCTGTACGTCAATTATTCTCTGATTTGACGAGCCTCTGAAAGCAAGGCTTATGTCATATAAGTCCTGAACAAACTCACCGTCAACGAGCACGTCAATCAGAGAAAGCATTTCGTCGGTAAATTCACACCTTGCACGGCTTTCGCTCAAAAGCTCCTTGTCAAAGAGATAACCGCTGTAGCACCAGATTGTTTTGTCAGGAAGCTCGCTCTTTACTCTGCGCAGAAACGGCAACAATACTTGTTGATTCTGTGGCTCAAACGGCTCACCGCCGAGGAGTGAGAGTCCGTCGATATAGTCGGGAGAAAGGCACTCAATTATATAGTCCTCGGTTTCCTTTGTAAAGGGTTTGCCGTATTCAAAGCTCCACGTTTCGGGGTTGAAGCAGTTTTTGCAGTGGTGGGTACAGCCCGAAACGAACAGAGAAACTCTTACGCCCTCGCCGTTTGCGATGTCGTAATTCTTGATTTCACCGTAATTCATCAGAGGTGGAGCACCCTTTCCTTGATTTCCTGCGTTCTGCCCTGATTCCAGAACTGCGTGCCGATGTAGCCGCAGGTTCTTCTTGCAACGTTCATCTTGTCCTGGTCACGGTTGTGACACTTCGGGCACTCCCAGAGGAGCTTTCCGTCCTCTTCGACAATGCCGATTTCGCCGTCGTAGCCGCAAACCTGACAGTAGTCGCTCTTTGTGTTCAGCTCAGCGTACATAATGTTGTCGTAGATGAACTTGATAACCTGTAAAACAGCGGGAATGTTGTCCTGCATATTCGGAACCTCAACGTAGCTGATTGCACCGCCGGGGGAGAGAGCCTGAAATTCCGATTCAAGCTTGAGCTTGTCAAATGCGTTAATATCCTCGGAAACGTGAACGTGATAGCTGTTTGTGATGTAGTTTCTGTCGGTAACGCCCTTGATTATGCCGAAACGCTTTTGCAGGCATTTTGAGAATTTGTAGGTTGTGCTTTCAAGCGGAGTGCCGTAAATGCTGTAATCGATGTTCTCTTCCTTTTTCCACTTTGCGCAGTAGTCGTTGAGCTTCTGCATAATCAGAAGACCAAGCTCCTTGCCCTCTTTTTCGGTGAGCTTTTTGCCGTTGAGGCTGTAAACACATTCCCAAAGACCTGCATAGCCGAGCGAAAGCGTTGAGTAACCGCCGTGGAGAAGCTTGTCGATTGTTTCGCCCTTTTTAAGTCTTGCAAGTGCGCCGTACTGCCAGAGAATGGGAGCGGCGTCTGAGAGTGTGCCTGTCAGTCTTTCGTGACGGCACTGCAAAGCACGGTGGCAAAGCTCCATACGCTCGTCAAAAATCTTCCAGAATTTTACCATATCTCTGTTTGCACTCAGACCGATATCTACAAGATTAACGGTAACAACGCCCTGATTGAAACGTCCGTAATACTTAGGCTTACCGTTTTCGTCAACATAGGGAGTGAGGAAGCTGCGGCAGCCCATACAGGTGTAGCAGTGGCCTTCGCCGTTTTTGTCAATTTTATTCTGCAACATAACCTTTTCGGAAATGTAGTCGGGCACCATTCTCTTTGCGGTACACTTAGCCGCAAGCTCGGTTAAGTACCAGTACTTGCTGTCCTCGGTTACGTTGTCCTCTTCAAGAACGTAGATAAGCTTTGGAAATGCAGGTGTAATCCACACGCCGTCCTCGTTCTTAACACCCTGATGACGCTGTCTGAGGGTTTCTTCAATGATAAGAGCAAGGTCCTGCTTTTCCTGCTCGTTTTTAGCCTCGTTAAGGTACATAAACACCGTTACAAACGGAGCCTGACCGTTGGTGGTGAGCAGTGTTACAACCTGATACTGAATAGTCTGAACGCCTCTGTTAACTTCCTTGCGCAGACGCTTTTCAACAATTTCGTTGAGCTTTTCTTCGCTTACTTCACAGCCGAGCTCTTCAATCTCGGCAATAGTTTCCTTGCGGATTTTCTCCCTTGAAATCTGAACAAAGGGTGCAAGGTGAGCAAGGCTTATGCTCTGACCGCCGTACTGGTTGCTTGCAACCTGTGCTATAATCTGAGTAGCAATGTTGCAGGCTGTTGAAAAGCTGTGCGGCTTTTCAATCAGCGTGTCGCTGATAACAGTTCCGTTCTGCAGCATGTCTTCCAGATTAATCAGATCA
>JBJEOX010000039.1:0-3962 GCA_051880935.1 Ruminococcus sp. | reverse complement strand
GGTATGTACCTTGCAATGGCAAGAGTTGCTGAAAGAGAGGGCTATCCCGAAGTTTCTGCGGCATTCACAAAGTACGCTTTTGAAGAGGCAGAGCATGCTGCAAAGTTTGCAGAGCTCCTCGGCGAAGTAATCACAGACAGCACAAAGAAGAACCTCGAAATGCGTGTAGACGCTGAAACAGGCGCTTGCGAAGGCAAGTTCGACCTTGCAAAGCGTGCAAAGGCTCAGAACCTCGACGCTATCCACGACACAGTTCACGAAATGGCAAAGGACGAAGCAAGACACGGCGCAGGCTTCAGAGGACTTCTCAACAGATATTTTAAATAATCTGACAGCTTAAAAACATTAATTTTCCCCAAAAAATACCAGAGCAGAGAAAGTCACTTGACAATCTCTGCTCTGTTTGTTTTAAGCGGAATGAATTGGTAACGTTTAGTTTTTCAGTGTAGTGAACAGTCTTGACTGTTCAGCAGGACTACAACTAACCTATGGGTATTCGGAACGGTCAAGACCGTTCCCTACATCTCAAATAGAAAAGGGAGCAGTTTGCCGCTGCTCCCTTTAATTCTTTATATAGACTTTTTACAGAGCTTTAACTCATTTAAATAACTTATAAGACCTTTTGCACAAATCTGAGTTTCTTTATCCGATGAATTGCTGTAACTACAACATAAATCATACATCTCATCATAATCTGATGGTAATTGATTTAAGAAATATACTTTTTTACTCATATACTTTTTAGTAATAATAACAATTATTTTGAATTGCTCAGTAATCTCAGCGTAATAAATACGATTTTCATCTATATTCTTTTGTCTTTCAGCTAAATTTTCTTGATATCTTTCTTTATCTTTCAAATTTTGTTGTTCGGTTTTTACAGCCGTATATATACCGGCGGCAGGACCTGCTAACCCATCAACAATTCCTCCTCTGATAGCTGCACTTCTATGCTTAGGTGTTTCCGGTAACGGTCTAACAAGATAATTTATTGCTATGCGACTAAAGATACTGCTAAATTTCCTGTCAGCTTCAGAAAAATCATATGAACTATATGAATTATCGGAAGAAGACTGTATTTCCGCTTTAATTTTATTTACAAATGTTTCTCTGTTTTCTTTTTCTTTTTGTTTTGCATTCTTAATTTCTTCTTCCTTTTGCTTTTTCTTCTTTTTATCTGCTTCTACGCAGATACAGACAATACAAACACAAATTAACGCAAAATATATAGGAAAAAGCTC
The DNA here is from genome assembly GCA_051880935.1 of Ruminococcus sp. Classification (GTDB taxonomy): domain Bacteria; phylum Bacillota; class Clostridia; order Oscillospirales; family Acutalibacteraceae; genus Ruminococcoides. Next base: position 2,721 of record JBJEOX010000039.1, on the reverse strand, counting down.
CCAAAATAAATCCATTTCTTTATTCTCCTTTTAATCTGTTTTCTTTTTTTCTTTTGGCACAAACTGCAAGGCTTTATTTTTTTCTGCTAATATGCAATGTAACCATTCCTGCAATTTACCAAGATATGTTAAAGTCAACTCTGATATCTATTTGTTCATCATCCTTCAATCCTACTAAGGATAAGTACATAGTTGTCGGTAAATCGACATCTAAATCCGTTACCGGTACAACAATTGTAAAGGACTGCTCTTTGTTTGCTTTGATTTTTTTGTCTTGATAGACAATTGAAAGAGGTACTGTTTTATCAAAGGTATCATTTATTGATGCTTCACCGAAACCCTCTCCGTTAGATTTAGAACCCTCATCCCATTCAAATGAATCAGCAAAGGTAGTTACGCAATCAAAGTACAATTTTCCTTCTTCAATGAAAGAATTACTAAATGTCCACTTATCATCATTGTTGTACCATTTTACAGTGGCTTGTTCAGATTCTATATAGGATGGTCCGTCAGAAATATAAACCGTAACTTTATCATCTTCGTAAACAAAACTTCCTGCAGATGGATAAGTTTCAATAACTAACCCTTTTTCTACGGTATCATCATAGTTGTGTTCTATTGCGGGAATCAGTCCTTTGTTTACAAGCAATGTTTTTGCAGAGGTTTCGTCAAGACCTGTTAAATCAGGAATTGTAATTGTAGCTGTATTTACTGTAGTTTCTTGTGTTGTTTCTTCATTTCCGCATCCTGTAATACAAGTAATTATTATAAAAATTGCAAGTATTAATGTTAAATATTTCTTCATAAATTTCTCTCTTTCTATAATTTTTTGACAGCCTGAATTATGTGTTAATTCTACATAATACAACCTTCTTTCCGTAAATCTGACTAAATAAATTCTAACATACAATTTTAAAATTGTCAATTAAAATATACAGTTAATGATAATTAATTATCTTAAAATGTTGGATATAATTATCAAGAGGTGATGTTATGATTTACGATATGATAAAGACTTTACGAGAAGAAGCAGGGTACTCTCAGGCGCAGCTTGCAAAAAAGCTTGACGTTACACGCAGTTCGGTAAATGCCTGGGAAATGGGGCTTTCTACGCCTACCACGCATTATGTTGTAGAGTTAGCAAAACTATTTCATATATCAACCGATTATCTGCTTGGGCTGGAAAGCGAAAAGCATATTGTTCTTGACGGCTACAGCAAAAGTGAAATTGAACTTCTTTACGGATTGATTAAATATTTTGATGAACACAAATAACATATCATTACTGTCTAATAAAACTAAAGGGCTGTCGCAATTTCAGTCATTTGCGACAACCCTTTATATTTGCTTTATATATTTTCAACAGAGAAAGCTTATCTGCCGTTACTGCCCTGAGTAAGGTTTTTGATGTTCCTCTCGGCATACTGAATGAGGTTGAAAAGCGACGACGCACCCTTGTCAAAGTACGTTGAAATCACGTCGGGAGACAGCGACAGCGACAGCTCGTTACGCTCAATCAGCATATCAATAATTTCAAGGTCAATCAGCATTGAAGCCGAATTCAGATTCTTGTACCTGTTGCGGTCGATTGAAAACATAGCCTGCGAGTTCTGCTCCTGAGCTGAGTAAATCGTCCTGAAAATCTGATATTCTGCGCTCATCAGATAGTTGCTCACCGCATTTGTAAGACGTTTATTGCCAATCTGCGCAAGCAAATCAAAAATAACCGTTGTGGTGTTCATCAACAGCTTTTTGTTAATCTGATTAATCATATTGCCCTTTAAGTGCCTGATCTCGTCGCTTTCAGGCAAATCCTCTGCCGATACCGAGGCAAGCCTGCGCTGAACAGTTCTGCCGAGAAGATAGTCGCACGAAACCTCAAAATACTCAGCCGCCTTGACGAGAAAATCAAGACCGCATTCACGGATTCCCTTTTCATAGTGTGAGAGCAGAGCCTGAGAAATCCCCAAATCAGAGGCAACCTGCTTCTGGCTCAAGCCCCTTTCTTTGCGAAGAAAAGTAATAATTCTCGGAAAATCGCTGTTCAAACCTTGACACCTCAAATTCTTTGATAGTATAATAGCTTTATATGACTATCCTTTTAATTAAGCCGGAGTTATAAGTTAGGCTAATGAGATAAACTATAATTTAGGTTAGAGTGGAGAGTGGAGTTAAGGGTCGCTACGCTCCGAATTTATAATAGTGCGTGTTGTTTGGATAAGTTTGTTTTCAAAATTAATGTTGATATTTTGGTAATGTTTAGTACTTCAGTGTAGGGAACAGTCTTGAGTGTTCCGCAAAGTTACAGCTAACCTATAGGTAATCGGAACGGTCAAGACCGTTTCCCTACATTTGTAAAAATACAAAAATTCACACTTTCGGCAACGCCGCAATATAAATTAATTCGGGAACTAAACTTTTGATTTGTTACACGCTATCCACTCGACCAAAACTCCACTCTCCACTCTTAATTTTGGCTTAACTTACTAAATGGTATAAATTATGGATATTTTAATGTGTGTTATTACTTGTAGTATAACCAAATAATAACAAATTGTAAATAGTTTTGGAGAATTTTATGAAATCATACATCATTCATTTCATTCGACACGGTGCAATTGACGAAACGCTTTCGGGTAAGTACATAGGAACAACCGACATTTCGCTTTCCGAAAAGGGCAGGCTTGATTTGAAAAGGCTCGACTATGAGTACAGATATCC
>JBJEOX010000038.1:0-3967 GCA_051880935.1 Ruminococcus sp. | reverse complement strand
CATTCCTACTGCCGTTGTGCCCATTTCCTCTCTCTTAAGGATTCCTTCCTTAAATGCGGCTGTGTTCTTCAGATTTCCGCATTTTTCGTGAAGTGAAACAAGCTTGCTGATTGCTGCGCTCTTATCGGAAACATTCACGTTAAGAGCAATTCCGTTCTTTTTCAATAAGTCGGTAATACGCATAAATTTCTCTCCTTTTCTTTTAATTGAATTTTACAAGCAATTCATTTATTTTTTCTTTTGTGGCAAGTCCGCTTAAAAACGCTGTTGCGTTTCCGCAGACACTGCCTAATTTAAGTGCATAGGGGTAGCTGTGCTCTTTTTCATATCCTGCGATAAAGCCTGCTACCATTGAGTCGCCCGAGCCGACGGTGTTGATAACCTTTTCTTTCAGAACGCCCTGCTTGTGCTTTTGCCCGAATTCGTCAATGAGCATTGCACCGTTGCCGCCGAGTGAAATAAGAACATTCTGTGCTCCCATTTTCCGTAGCTCGTTGGCGTATTTTTCAATGTCGGATTCAGTGCTTATTTCGGTTTCAAAGATTTCCGAAAGCTCCTGTCGGTTGGGTTTGATTAAAAACGGTTTGTATTTAAGCGAGTTAAGCAAGAGCTTTTTAGTTGCGTCTACAACAATTCTGACTTTCTTGTCCTTTATTCTTTCAAGTATTCTTTCGTAAACATCGTCAGGCATTGTGTTTGGCACGTTACCTGCTATTACGATTGTGTCACCGTCTTTGATTCGGTCAACCTTATTTAGCAGTCTTTCAAGCTCGCTTTCTTCAATGTGAGGTCCCTGACAATTTATTTCGGTTTCCTCACCTGCCTTTATCTTTATATTTATTCTTGAAATACCCTTTTCAAGCCTGATAAAGTCGGTTATTATCTTATCGTTTCTTATTCCCTTCTCAATTGCATCTCCCGTAAAACCTGCTACAAAACCAAAGGCTGTGCTTTCAAGGTCAAGCTCTGCCAGCACGCAGGAAACGTTGATTCCCTTTCCTCCGAAGTAGTATTCCTCGCTTGTGGTGCGGTTTGTCATTCCCGTTATAAGCGAATCAAGCCTTACGACATAATCAATTGACGGATTAAGCGTTACAGTGTAAATCATTTACTTACCTCCTTTATCACAGTGTATTCTGCAAACTTTTTATTTGGCAGGCTGTCGGTGATTATACAGCACTTGTCAATCTTTGCAAACGTTACGGGACAAACCACGTTGAATTTCGTGCGGTCGGCAAGTATAAAGGTCATATAGCTTTTTTCAATAGCTTTTTCCTTTATAAGAGCCTCTTCAACCTCGGGAGTTGTAAAGCCTGCGTCAACGTCAATTCCGTTCGTGCCCATAAATGCTTTTGTGAAATTGAAATTTGCAATACTCCTGATTCCCTCAGAGCCGATTACAGCCTCGGTGACGGGTTTGATTTTTCCGCCTACCATATATGCGGTGAATCCCTTTTGCAAAAGCTTTCTTGCGTGAGGTATGCCGTTTGTGACATACGTTGCTTTATCGTTTGTGATGTAATCAACAAGTCGTGAGATTGTTGTTCCTGCGTCGATAAAGACAAAGTCGTTGTCGTTAATAAGCTTTGCGGCGTAGGAAGCAATAAGGTTTTTCTCCTCGCTCATAACGGTTTCTCGGTTGCTTACATTATCTTCAAGGATACCCGAAGTCTGCTTAACCGAGGTTGCGCCTCCGAAAACCTTATTCAGCTTTCCCATTTCGTCAAGTGCAGTCAGGTCACGTCTTATGGTGGATTCAGACGTGTCGAGCAATTGAGTAAGCTCTGCAACTGTGACTGCGTTTTTTTCGTTAAGTATTTGTAAAATTGCCTGATATCTTTCCTGCGTGAGCATTTTCGTTCACCTCTTGATTAGATTATAACACATAAATCTCCAAAGTCAAGCATTTTCGGTCAAAAAAATTCAAAATTTTTCAAAATAATTTAGATTTTACGTAATTTATTAGATTTTATCAATATTTTTTCAAAATTACACTGGAATATTTTAGGAATTTTTATATTAAGTCAATCAAAATCAGTCAAATACTTTCAAAATTCATTCACGCATACATATAATATTATCTGTTTCAAAGACTGATTTATGTTGACTGAAAAATTGTTTTGTAATAAAATATGTGAAAAGGATTGATTTTATGGACGAACGATTTATAAGAACCTCGCTTGTAATAGGTGAGGAAAACATAGACAGACTGGCAGAAAGCAGAGTTGCAGTTTTCGGCGTCGGCGGCGTTGGAGGATTTGTGTGCGAGGCTCTTGCACGAAGCGGAGTAGGAAAGCTTACGCTGATTGACGGCGACACGGTTGCAAAGTCAAACATAAACAGACAGATTATTGCACTCCGGTCTACTGTCGGCAGGCACAAAGCCGAGGTTATGAAAGAGCGTATTCTCGACATTAACCCTAACGCAGAGGTTGAAACGCATAATATCTTTTTAAACGCTGAAACTGTAAGCACGATTGATTTTACTCAATTTGACTATATTGTTGACGCAGTTGATGACATAAAGGCAAAGATATTGCTTGCAAAGCTTGCAGACGAGAATAAAATACCGATAATTGCGGCTATGGGGGCAGGCAACAAAACCGACCCGACTAAATTTGAAGTCAGCGATATTTTCAAAACGAGCGTATGCCCTCTTGCAAGGATTATGCGGCACGAGCTGAAAAAGGCTGGGATTAAAAAGCTAAAGGTTGTTTATTCAAAGGAAACGCCGAAAAATCCGCCTTACAGAATTGTGGGCGAAAAGACGGTTGGCAGTCTTGCGTTTGTCCCGTCGGTTATGGGACTGATTATGGCGGGAGAAGTGATTAAGGATATCTGCAAAATCGGGTAATATTCGTTTATTTACCTAAAAATACGACATTCTTTTTGTTGCAAAGAACACTTATATATGGTAAAATTTGCTTATACTTTTGAAGCGGAGATGAGATAAATGATAGCAATTATAGACTACGGAGCAGGCAATATTCAGAGCGTGAGCAAGGCGCTTGCGCACATTGGCTGTGAAGCGTTTATCACAAGGGACAAGGATAAAATTCTGAAAGCTGACGGAGCTGTTCTGCCGGGAGTAGGCTCATTCGGCGACACAATGGACACTATGAACGAATACGGTATCAAGGACACCGTTATTGAATACACAAAAAGCGGTAAGCCGTTTCTCGGAATATGCCTTGGCTTACAGCTCCTCTTTCCTAAAAGCGAGGAAAGTCCCGATGCAGATGGACTCAGAATTTTTGACGGAAGTATAACAAAGATTCCCTCTGGCGAGGGACTTAAGATTCCGCACATTGGCTGGAACAGTCTTGACATAAAAAAGAATGACGGACTTTTTAAGGGTATCGGCAAAAATCCGTATGTTTACTTTGTACACTCATACTTTTTAAATGCAAGTGACAAAAGCATTGTTTCTGCACAGACCGAATACGGCGTTACGATTGATGCGGCTGTAGAAAAGGGCAACATTTTTGCAACGCAGTTCCACCCTGAAAAAAGCGGTGAAACGGGACTAAAGATTCGAGAGTGATCGGTAATCGTCTGGCCTATACATTTGGGGATCCCCAGCGTGGTGACATTGCGATTTTTAAATTTCCCGATGATGAAAGTCAGCTCTTTATCAAACGTGTGATTGGACTGCCGGGAGATAAGATTCAGATTATTGATGGGCTTGTCTATGTGAATGATTCTGCTGAACCGCTTCAGGAGGATTATCTGGCAGAAACGCCTGCAGGTGACTTTGGTCCCTACTATGTCCCGGAAGACAGTTATTTTATGATGGGAGATAACAGAAATTATTCCAAGGATTCCCGTCTGTGGGAGAATACTTATGTAAAAAGAGATAAAATATTGGCTAAGGCGGCTTTGCGGTATTATCCATTTGACAAGTTTGGAACGATTGAGTAGGAGGCGGTTATGGCAACCTGGAATTCCCGCGGTCTTCGTGGTTCTA
>JBJEOX010000037.1:0-3968 GCA_051880935.1 Ruminococcus sp. | reverse complement strand
GATTGTATTCTCCTATTTCTGCTGTTTGTCTGTCGTTGCATATTGCTTCACTTACAGACTGATTGAGAATATCCTCATCAATAGTTGCGTTGTTTTCACTCACATTCAGAATATTTCCCTCTTTATCTACGGAAACCGTAATAAATGAATTAAGCTGTAACGGCTGATTGTCACGTCTTTTCTCGCCGAATTTTTCGGGAGGGCGTTTATAGTCATCAAGGCTTTTTTCGGCTATCATATTAAGCGAACGTTCAAGCTCTGTTTTTGCAGAAGAATAGCTGTTTATGCATACAGCCGTAAAAATCAGCAGTATAACCGTTCCGACGAGCAGCATATTTACAAGTATAATATTTTCCCTTAATCTTTTAATCAAAATGATTTCTCCAGTCTGTAACCCATTTTCTTAATTGATTTTATTTCTGTATCGGAATTAATAAAGTGCAGTTTTTTGCGTAAAAATGAAATATATGCTTCAACATTGTTTGAACCTGCGTCGGATTCATAACCCCATACCTTTGTAATGATTTCTTCTTTAGAAATTATTACCTCAGGCTTTGACAAAAACAGTTTCAGAATTTCCGCTTCCTTAAAATTAAGATGTACGGATTTAATACCCTTGGAAAGCTGATTTGTCGATGCATTGAAATTAAAATCTCCGTAGCTTGTTTCGTCAAGCACAACTTCACCTTTTCTGCGTGTCAGTGCCTTGATTCTTGCAATAAGCTCCTCGGGTGCAAAGGGCTTTGTCATATAGTCGTCTGCACCGCAGTTTAGTCCGCTTACCTTGTCGGGAACAGTATCCTTTGCAGTAAGCATAAGAATCGGCGTATTGATTTTGCTCTTTCTCAGCTCAAAAGCAACCTGAAAACCGTCCTTGTAAGGGAGCATAATGTCAAGAATAATCAAATCGTAAATTCCGCTTTTTCCGTATTCAAGACCGTCATTTCCGTCATATACAACGTCAGCCATATATTTTTGTTCAATCAGAATCTGTTTTAATGCGTCTGCAAGCCGTTTTTCATCTTCAACAATAAGTATCTGCATAAATCTTACCTGCCTTTTTATACATTATATCAGTTATAATTTTATACTACAAGCCTTAAAAAAACTAAAATTTTACGTCTTAAAAATGACACCGAATTGCGTGTTGAGGTTCTGACTTTTTATGCTTTTTTTAAGGTTTTTATTTTATAATGTCAGCAGAAAGTAAAAAGGAGGTAAAAATATGGTAAAAACGATTTTTGAACGAACAGAAAAGAAGTATGTAATAACTGTATCGCAGAAAAACGAATTGCTCAGCCTTATTTCGGATAAAATCAAGTCTGACGAATACGGTAAAAGTAACGTAAACAGCATATATTACGATACTGACGATTACAGATTAATCAGAAATTCAATAGATAAGCCTGTATATAAAGAAAAACTCCGTTTGCGCAGTTATTCAGTTCCAAAAGGCGACTCAATAGTTTTTCTTGAACTTAAGAAGAAATATAAGGGCGTGGTCTACAAACGCAGAAAGACCTTAAAATATGATGATGCACAAAAGTATCTTAAATCTCATATCCTTCCTGACAATTCACAAATAATGCGTGAAATTGACTGGACTATGAATTTTTATAAAACGCTGATGCCAAAAATGTTTATCGGATATGACAGGCTTGCATATGTCGGCAGTGCGGACGAAAATTTAAGGATAACCTTTGACTTTAATCTTCGTTTTCGTACAGATAATCTGTCACTTGACTGCGGAAATTACGGCGAGAATATAATCGGAAACAATTACTTCATTATGGAAATCAAAGCACTCAACGCAATGCCCTTGTGGCTGTGCTTTGCACTTGATAAGCTGAAAATTTACCCGTCATCGTTTTCAAAATACGGAACGGCTTATCAGATTGTTACAAAAAGAAATTCAGAACAAAACGGAGGAATCAGCTGTGCTTGAAACATTATTTAATCCAATCTATACAACTAATTTTACCTTTTTATCATATATCATCTGCACCGTAACGTCGCTTGTGCTGGGATTTATCATAGCCTTGTCATCGGGCTTTAAGAGCAGACAAAGCCGCAGTTTTCTGCTTTCATTGTTTTTGCTTCCTGCAATAGTCCAGACAGTAATTATGCTCGTAAACGGAAGCGTTGGAACGGGAATAGCGGTAATGGGAGCATTTTCGCTTGTCAGATTCCGCAGTGTTCCCGGCTCGGCAAAGGAGATTGTCAGCATTTTTCTCTCAATGGCAACAGGACTGGCAACAGCAATGGGTTATGTCTTTCTCGCAGCGCTGTTTGTAATAATCGTCTGCGCTGTGATGATACTTTCGTCATTTGTAAAAATCAAAGAAAAGGACGATTTAGTCCGTGAACTCAGAATAACTGTTCCGGAGGATTTAAATTATGCACATTCTTTTGATGATTTGTTTGAAGCCTATACCGACAGCGCAAAGCTTGTAACAGTAAAAACGACAAATATGGGTAGTCTTTATAAGCTTGTGTATAAAATTCAGCTCAAAGATGAGGAACATATTCAAAGCTTTATTGATGATTTACGCTGTCGCAACGGCAATCTTGAAATTGCAATCGCAATTCCTGCAACTGCCGAAAATATATTGTAAAAGGAGTTTTTTCTATGAAACGAATCTTATGTGCAATTTTATGTGCAAGTTTGATTTTAGTATTTGCATCGTGTTCAGATAATAACAGCTCGTCAAATGTTAATTCAACTTCTGCAAATACCACACAAGCAAGCAAAACATCTGCAACATCGGAAAGCACACCTCAGTCCGACGGTAACTATGACTTGTCGTTCAGTAACCGTGACTGCGACAGCTCATATGATAACAATTCCTGCAAAATTACTTTTACAGATAATTCTGCAAAAGCTGATTCAGAAAACGGCGTAACCGTTAACGGTACAAACGTTACAATCACAACCGAGGGAACATATATTTTAAGCGGTGATTGCAGTGACGGCTCTGTTGTAATTGAAACAGATGATAAAAGCAAAGTACAGCTTGTGCTTGATAACCTCAATCTCACAAGTGAAAATTCACCTTTAGTCATCAAAGAAGCCGATAAGGTGTTTATAACCCTTGCTAATAACAGTACTAACACGCTTTCCGACTCATCATCTTACAGTCTTACAATTGACGATTCAACCGTTGATTCTGCAATTTTCAGCAAAGCAGATTTAGCAATTAACGGAAGCGGAAGCCTTACGGTAAACGGTAATTATAAGCACGGAATAGTATCAAAAGATGATTTGATTATCACAGGCGGTACGATTAATGTCAGCTCAAAGAGCAGCGGAATTGACGGAAAAGACTGCGTAAAGATTAAGTCTGCAAGCATTACGGTTGACTCAGGTACCGATTCAATCCGCTCAACTAATATTGACGAAACCGATTCAAGGGGATTTGTGTATATAAACAGCGGAAGCTTTAAACTTACAAGCACAAATGACGCTATACAGGCTGCCTCTATGTTACGCATAGACGGAGGGGATTTTGAAATTACAACCGGAGGCGGAAGCGCTAACGGAAAAACTCATACCGAATCAATGGGCAGAGGTATGAATATGTTTTCATCAAGCTCTGACAGCGAAGATAACGAAAGCGCAAAGGCACTTAAAGCGGCAGGCAATATTAAAATCAACGGCGGAACCTATAATATAAATTCAAGCGACGATTCAATACACTCAAATTCAGATGCAATAATTACAAACTGCGACTTTACTGCTCAGACCGGTGATGACGGAATCCATGCTGACAATGCTTTAACAATCAACGGCGGAACAATCAGCATCACCCAAAGCTATGAGGGAATAGAAGCAGGGGATATTACCGTAAACGATGGTAAAATCAGCGTAGTTTCAAGCGACGACGGCTTTAATGCGGCAGGCGGCAGTGACGGTGACGTTGAACCCGGTGCTTTTAATTCCGACAGCGGCAAGTCGCTTACCATAAACG
>JBJEOX010000036.1:0-3979 GCA_051880935.1 Ruminococcus sp. | reverse complement strand
GCTTGTATTATTATGGGAAAATTTGATGAAATTTTTGATGATGTTGTTGTCAATGCAAAAGCAGCAGCTTCTGCTGTTTCAAAAAAAGCATCTGTTGTTTACGACGCTTCAAAGCATAAGATAACTGCGGCTGAAATCAGAGGCGATATCAACAAGAAGCTTCGTGACCTCGGAGCACTTACCTATAAAGAGCAGATTCACGGAATTGATTTGTCCGAGCAGATTAAGAAGCTTGTTTCTGAAATCACCGAGTTAAAGGACAATCTCAATATAATCAACGAGCACATTGCGGCGTCAAAGAATCAGAAAAAGTGCCCTCAGTGTGATGCTGCTGTTCCCAAAAATTCTGTTTTCTGCAATATCTGCGGGGCAAAGCTTGATGAAGTGAATGATGATTATTTTTCATCTCCTGAAACTGCTGAAAATGCAGAAGAAACCTGCGAGTAATCAAATAAAATATAATAGTATGCGGGCGACATAATATTGTGCCGCCCGTTAATATGTTTAAATATACGCTGAAGCGTGCCGCAGAGTTAACAAAATAAGTACAAAAGGTGATTTGATTTGTCAAAAAAATACAATGCTGTTGCCAATTCCGAAAAGGATGTATCGCAGACTTTTCTCAAAGGTGCTGCAATTTTAACATTGAGTATGGTCATAGTCAAGGTTTTCGGACTTCTTGACAAAATCCTGCTGACTAATATCTATTCAATGTTCGGTGACGATGTTGCGTCAATGGGTATGGGGCTCTACAGCAATGCCTATGAAATTTTTGTTGTAATCTTTACCGTTGCAACAGGAGGACTGCCGATTGCAATTTCCCGCCTTGTTTCTCAGAATATGGCTGAAAAGCGCTATAAAGACGTAAAGCTGATACATAAAATATCGGTTCCGTTTTTTATAATTGTCGGAATAGTCTGCTTGCTGATAATGATTGTCAGCAGTTTTATATATGTTCAATTGATAAAGTCACCGTATTCGCTCCACGCAATGCTTTGTCTTGCACCGACGATTTTATTCGGATGTCTTACTTCAATTTACAGAGGCTATTTTGAAGGACAGCGCAATATGACGCCGACGGCAATTTCCGAAATTATTGAAGCCGCAGTCAAGCTTCTCATCGGTACGCTTTTTGCTTACCTTGTAATGAGCTTTGGCATAAGCTCCTATGAGCAGTCAGGTACTTTTCTCTGGTATACCTTTTCGTCCGAAGCAGAGGCGCAGAATACTATCCTTGCATTTTCTGTTGCAGGAGCAATTTGCGGAATCACTTTTGGCAGTTTTTGCTCATTTATTTTCCTTTGGTTAAAATACAGAATCAGCGGTGACGGTATTCCTGAGGAATATTACAGAAATTCCGTTGATGCAAGAGCAAAAAGAGAAACCTTTATCATCATATGCAAAACAGCTGTTCCGATTGCGGCAGGTGCTTTTGTAATGAGCATAGGCTCTCTTATTGACCAGATTATTATTCAGAATGTTCTTTCAAACCTCGCTGCAACAAATCCCGAGGCACTTTATTCGCAGTACAGCGCATATTATCCCGACGAATCCTTCTACGGCGAAGCCGCAACAGGTGTTCCTGCGACAATTCATACAAGACTGTGGGGCTGTTATTCATCAGCACTTACGCTTATGCAGCTTGTAACAGCCGTAACGCAGGTGTTCGGCTCAAGCGCAATGCCTAATGTTACAAGTGCGTGGACAAAAGGCAATAAGGATGAGCTAAAAAAATCAATCGAAACCGTAATCAGAATGACAATGATGTTTACACTTCCTATGTCACTCGGACTTTGCGTGCTTGCCCACCCGATAATGTCCTTTGTATATTCCGATGCCGCAATTGCAGAAATAGGCGGTAATGTCCTTACCTTAATGGGAATTACCACTATCTTCACGGCAGCAATAACTCCTGTTTGCAGTATGTTACAGGGTATAGGAAAGGTAAATCTTCCTATGAAGCTGTATACAGTATGTATGTTAATCAAAATTGCAACTTCGTGGATATTCGTAAGTATTCCCGAAATTAACATTCAGGGTGCAACTGCCGGCTCGTTGATAAGCTATGCAATAATCCTTGTTGTCGGAATGTATTTGCTTGTAAAGCATTCCAAAGTAACTCCCGATTTCTTCTCAACAACAGTCAAGCCGCTTATCGGTTCGGTGTTCAGTTCGGCTGCGGCGTTTTTCACAAATATGCTTTTAGCGTCGTTGATTCCGCAAATGTTGTCAACAATCTTTGCGGTAATTGCAGCTATAATTGTATATATAATTGCATTACTTTTAATGCGTGCATTTACAGCTACAGAAATAAAATTTCTCCCAAAAGGAGAAAAAATTGCAAAAGCACTTGAAAAATGGCATCTAATTGGGTAAAATAGATAAGTGCGAGTCAAAAAGCAAGTAAAGGCTTGATTTTGCCTTACTATTAGTGTATAATCGGAGATGTGTTCAAATGGACTTTAAAGAAAAAGAGAATTATAATTTTTCTGACCTTGTTGAAATAGTTAAAATTCTGCGCTCACCGGGCGGATGTCCTTGGGACAGGGAGCAGACCCACAAGTCCATTCGCGCAAACTTTATCGAGGAAACCTATGAAGCAATTGAAGCTATCGATAATGACGATACAGACCTTTTAAAGGAAGAACTCGGAGATGTGCTCTTGCAGGTTGCACTCCACAGCGAAATTGAAAGCGAAAAGGACAGCTTTACAATTGACGATGTGTGCGACGGAATCTGTAAAAAGCTGATTATACGTCATCCGCACGTATTCGGCAGTGTTGATGCTGATACAACCGAGCAGGTGCTTAAAAACTGGGATGCAATAAAGATGAAAACAAAATCCCAGAAATCACAGACGCAGGTTATGAACAGCGTTTCAAAGGCTTTGCCTTCGCTTATGAGAAGTACAAAAATACAGCAAAAGGCTGCAAAAGTAGGCTTTGACTGGGAAAATGTTGACGGTGCGCTTGATAAGCTTTTCGAGGAATGTAATGAGCTTAAAAGTGCAGTCGAGTCAGGAGATAAGGCAAATCAGCGTGAAGAACTTGGCGACGTTCTGTTTTCAGCCGTAAATGTTGCAAGATTTCTTGATATTGACAGTGAACACGCACTTTACGATGCCTGCGATAAATTCACAGACCGTTTTTCAAAGGTTGAAAGCCTTGCAAATGAGCGTGGCATTGATATGAAAACGGCATCACTTTCGGTACTTGATTCCCTTTGGGATGAAGTTAAAATAATAAATAAGGATAATTAATGGAGGTTTTCAAAAATGAAAAAAACAGAACTCATAGCTGCTGTTGCAGAGCAGAGCGGTCTTTCAAAGAAAGATGCTGAAAAGGCTCTTAATGCTACAATTGACACAATCATCAAGGCTGTTGCAGAGGGCGACAAGATTCAGCTCACAGGTTTCGGTACATTTGAGCAGCGCCAGAGAAACGCAAGAACAGGCTGTGACCCCAGAACAGGTAACACAATTGAGATTCCTGCTTCAAAGGTTCCTGCATTCAAGGCAGGCAAGGGCTTCAAGGATATCGTAAACAAGTAATTTATTTTGTTTATCAGAGCCGCAGTTGACGTCTGTCAGCACGGCTCTTTTGTTTTAGATAATTCAAAGAGGTGAAATAATGCGACTTGATAAATACTTAAAGGTTTCACGCCTGATAAAACGCAGAACGGTGGCAAACGAAGCGTGTGACGCAGGCAAAGTTATCGTAAACGGCAAAGAAGCACGAGCTTCCTATGACGTAAAAAAAGGCGATATAATTGAAATAACGCTCGGAGCAAGAAGCGTCAAGGTAAGAGTAACCGAGGTAAAAGAGGTTGTCCGCAAGGAAGACGCCGACACAATGTACGAGGCTGTCGTGTGATTCTAAATATAAAAATAAAGAATACAGTTTTAGCGTCTGATTTGAAGCTAAAACTGTGTTTTATTATACTGTTCCCATTCAAACATCTGATTCATAGATAAATAATA
>JBJEOX010000035.1:0-3994 GCA_051880935.1 Ruminococcus sp. | reverse complement strand
ATACTAATGTTTACTTAGAGCAATCGCTCAGCATTTACAACTACGGCATAGCAGACCTTGGTTCAGGTTTTTATGCGAAAATCGTAAATGTAAATGCAAACAAGGATGTTGCTGTTGACTGTACGAATACAAACGGTAATGTAATTATTTATGATAAATCAGAGGCAGGCGACCACATTTGGAAATTTAACCGCAATGATGACGGTTCATACAAGATTACAAATACGCTCAACGGCAAATGCCTTGATTTAGCCTACGGTGCAAACTCTGACGGCGCAAATGTAGGTATTTGGGACGATAACGGCGGAAGTAATCAAAAATGGTATATCTACAATGTCAATGGCAGATACGCTCTCAAGGCAGCTTGTTCAGACCGTGTTGTTGATGTTTACGGCGGTTCAATTGATAATATGTCAAATGTTCAAACATGGACTTTCAACGGTGGTAACAACCAGCTTTTCGGTATTGAAATTATCGATTATAAAGGTACTTTGGCTGACTTGGGAACAAGCTTTAATGCAAAAATAGGCAATGTAAATGCCGATAAGGATGTTTCAGCTGACCTTTCTAACGCAAACGGGAATGTGATTATCTATGATAAATCCAATGCCGCTGACCATATCTGGAGATTTGACCGCTACGCTGACGGATCGTACAAGATTACAAATACTTATAACGGTAAATGCCTTGATGTTTATGCAGCATCTGCTGAATCCGGAGCAAATGTAGCTCTTTGGGAGGATAACGGAGGAGCTAATCAAAAGTGGTATATATATAGCTATGACGGCAATTATGTACTTAAATCAGCTTGTACTGACTGTTACCTTGATGTTTACGGCTCCGGAACAGATAACTTCACCAATGTACATATGTGGGAATTCAATGGTGGCAGAAACCAGCAGTTTACAATTGATAAGGTTTAATTGAACAGATGTAAAATGTTTGATTTTGCAGAATAAAGTTTAATTAAAGCCTGAATTTCGGAACAGGCGCATAATTTTGTGCCTGTTCCGATACCTGCACTTAAAATGATATACAATTAATTTGAAAATTCTCCCGAATCGGTTAAGCCCGATTCAGGTTCATATAAATAAATTATATTTTTCAAGGAGGAACACAAATGAAAAAAATAATTTCATTAATTCTGAGTGTTACAATGCTTGCTTCTGCGGCACAGCTGTATGCTTCGGCAGACAGAACTCCCGTGCCAGAGTCTGAAACAACGCAGGAAATCACGCACTCATCTGCTCAGACAACGGACGAAAGTATAAAAACTGCCGAAAGTGAAAACAATTCAACTGCTTTGACTGAAAGCACAAACGAAACAGCGGAAACAGAAAACTCTGCACTATCCGAGCCTGCGGGCATTGCCTCGGCAAATTCCCCTATGCTGACTGCCATAAGCGGCTCGACTCCGGTAGATTTAGGCGAAACCTTTTATGCAAAGATAAGTACAGCACTTGAAGGAGTCGAAAAAGAATTAAAAGGATACGAATTAGGTTTGGAAAATATAAACGACATTACTGAAACTAGTACAAACCCAATGGATATTTTGGAGTTGGTTATAGAAGAGCCTTCGAATGATTTAGACCATATATGGAAGTTTGTGCGTGGCGGTGAAAGCGGAAGCTACTACTATAATATAATAAATATGAGTAATAATGAATATCTTGATAATCCTGCTCATGCTGCTTATCCGGAATATGAAAATCATATTACAAACAATAATGTAATTGTTTATCCTGGTGGTGGTACAGGAGATAATGAGAAGTGGCAAATATATCAGGCAGATACTGATACATATTATTTTAGTCCTATGTATGACGAGTGCCAAACCAATCCTGTTATGAATGTTCTTTATGGCGATTATAATTTTAAGAATGACCTTAACGGTCAGGTCGGTATATGGAGTTTGAGCGGCGATTTAACCAGTAACCAGAACGAACGATTTAAAATCAATGTCGTTCCGTTTGCACCTAAATTAGATGAGGATGCAGATACCGTTACAAGCGATGCAATTAAATTCAGTCTTTTTAACTACAATAACAACATTAATCGTGTCGGCGGTGCGAGCGGAGCTGACTTTAGAAGTCTTGCGCCTTACTTTTCATTTATCAAATCAGGATATACAGGTGATTGGCCTTCTGCTTATTGGGATGGAATTTTAAGTAACACTAACAACAACATTTTTATTTATGACTCCAATATCTTTGACGTTAATCACGCAACAGTTGAAAAAAATCTTGATAGTAACGGCTACCCTGTATTGAGGTTGGATAATAAGAAAGACAGTGGTGGAAATGTCCTCACAAATCCTCTGTCGAATTCATCTGACCGTAGCCTTGCGTACCTGTTCGGCGGAGAACAGAGTAACGCAGCTGTAGATTCTTATTCGCCTACAAACACATTTTTGCAAGAAATTACGCTTGATGGTGTTAAACACTACTATTACAATAGTAAAACTGGTGTAAGTGGCTCCGTAACAAAAGATAACGCTAGCGCAGTAGATTATGATTTGCAGACAAATCAGTTCAGAGTTCGTAATTATACTGAAAAGATTAGTGGAGTCAGCACTGAAGATGGTTCAGAATTTCTGCCGTTTAATACCACATATGATTCGGACAATCATGCAATAGATGTAAATTCTGTTGACTATTGGTTTGGTATGAGAATGGATGTTGATTTCATACAAAGTGCCAACGGAAAAATCGGCAATGAAGAAATGGTATTCAATTTCACCGGTGACGATGATATTTGGGTATTTATTGACGGTGTACTTGTGCTTGATATGGGCGGTATCCATGATGCTGTAACAGGCTCAATAAACTTTGCGACAGGCGAAGTAAAAACAAAAGGCACATGGGCGCTTGATCCACCAAGTTATAGTACATCACTCAAGGACTGTTTTACTTTAGCAAATCAGTCCGGCAAAATAAATGAAAATGGTACCTTTGACGATTATACTTCTCACACCTTAAGTATGTTCTATCTTGAAAGAGGTGCAGGTGCTTCAACCTGTTGTATAGACTTCAATATGCCGACAATGCCCGACGGTTCATTAGCTGTTGCAAAGGATGTTGTTTCCTCGTCAAATGAAGATTTGAACAGCAAAGAAGATACTAATTACACTTTCAGATTATCAAGAGACTCAGATTCAGATAGTATTACTTCAGATGAAATTAGGGACATAACCAAATTATCGAAAGACGGTACAACAACAACCTTTGACGGTGATGTTTCTTCGTCCGGTTATTATGAATTTACTTTAAAAGGCGGTGAAAGAATTTACTTCACGCATTTAGATGATGTTGCCGGTGTAAGCTATAAAATTGAAGAGGTTACTGCCGGTAAAGATTATGCAAATTACATTAAGACACCACAGATTTCGTATAACGGAAATACTACAACCGGCTATTCTATACAGAATGTTAAGCCGACAGAAACAGAACAAACCGTAAAATTCACAAATACGCTGAAAAGCCTTGACGTAACCCTGAAATACTACGGGCGAGAAACGGAAAACGGCAAGCCTGCTGATATTAAGAAAGAGCCGACAACCTATACAAAGTCATATATCGGTCAGGACTATTTGAATTATATAAACAGTACTGATGAAAACATAAAAAAAGACCCGATTGGAGCAATGATTCTCGCTACCGGTGTTGCTTTTGATTCGGCTTCGGCGCAGCAGGATACAAAGTACAAAAATGTTCTTGACGGTTATGAAATGTGGATTACTCAAGCACAGGCTAAAAGCAACATTGAGAGTAAAACTAATCTGCATACAAATAGTAACTATTCTGACGGCACATACCACACTAACTGGTACGGCTATACGCAGACTAACAAGGAATGGGCTGATACGAATCTTGACGATAAATCAGCAGACGGCGAAAAATGGGTAAATTACTATTGTTATACTGACGGCAAAAGTCAGGAGATTAGTGGAATAAGCGGTAATGATATTAATTCTGAAACAGAAATAACCAACAGA
>JBJEOX010000034.1:0-4003 GCA_051880935.1 Ruminococcus sp. | reverse complement strand
TGAAAATCAGGGTACATACTTTATTCAGGCTAAAAACCTGCTTGATAAAATCAAGAGCAATTCAAACGGCAAAATTGATATTAAGTATATTGACCTTACTTCTAACCCGACGTTTACGTCGAACTATCCGAATGTTGACTGGAACGGCGAAAGCGGAAACAACTACTTTATGCTTGTTGAGTGCGGCAAGCAGTACAAGGCTTTAAAGGTTGAGGACTGCTTTGAATATGACCAGACAACCTACAGCTACTACGGCCAGTATCAGTTTACGGGTACTACTATTGAGCAGGCTGTTGTTACTGCAATTCTCAACGTAACTGCTGATGACAAGGTTGTTGTTGATATGATTAAGGGCAACAACGAGCAGGATTATTCTGCACTCAAGACACTGCTTGAAAACAACGCTTATGAAGTTAACGAAATTTCGCTTGTAACGCAGGATATTGACGATGACGCTGAATTTATTATGATATACGCTCCGTCTGTTGACCTTGACGAAAGTGCGGTTGAAAAAATTTCAGACTGGCTTGACAACGACGGCAAGTACGGCAGAACTTTAATTTATGTTCCTTGTGACGAGAAGGTTGACACTCCGAACATCGACGCATTGCTTGATCAGTGGGGTATGCAGGTAGACGACGGTTATGTTTTTGAAACAAACACAGACTACCTTATCAGCGGTTCAACTCCGTATGCATTTATTACTGATTACAGCGACTACTACAAGGATAACCTTAAGAATTCAAAAATCCCCGTAGTTGTCAGCTACGCACACGATATTATCATTAAAGACAGCGAAATGGCTCATTCACTGCTTACAACATCTGACAAGGCAGGCGTTCAGCCCTATGATTATGACGAGAACTGGAATTATCAGGACGCAATCACAGGCGAGCCTCTGAACATTGCGGCTGAGGGTGTTAAAACAAACAACGATGAAAAATCATCAAAAGTTGTAGTATTCGGCTCTTTTACAATGTTCAATGAAACCGTAATGAGCTACAACAGCTACAACAACTCGGCATACTTTATGAACGTTGTAAATACAATCGCAGATAAGGACGATAACGGAATCACGATTGAGTCGAAGTCGCTTGAAAGCGCCGAGCTTGGCGTAACAGACGTTACAACACAGTCGGTTATGATTGCAATATTTGTAGTGATTCTTCCTGCCGCAATTCTTATAGCAGGACTTATCGTATGGCTGCGCAGGAGGAACAGATAATGAAGAAGAACACCAAAATTTTCATAGTTGTTGCTGTTGCGGCAGTTCTGCTGATTGGTCTGATGCTTTTGCTTATCTTCCTGCCAAAGGGCGACAGCGAAGGCTCGGCTACCTATGACGAGGGCGTTAAGATGAGCGTTTCAACCGATGCAAACGGCGTTCATCAGGCTGAAATCATCACAGACGAAAACGGAAACATTGAAAACAACAGCTACGGTACGCTTGTTGAGTACGACACAAATAAAATTTCAACAATTCACATTGAAAATGCCAAGGGTACGCTTGACATCACGTCAACTACTCCGAGAAACGAAAAGGGCGAAACCGAGTCTACCGTATATACAATCAAGGGTTACGAGGATTATGAGCTTCAGGACGGTATTGCTGACACGATTGCGTCTTCTGCCGCACAGCTTGAATTCTCAAAGGTTATAACTCTTGAAAAGGATAAGGCTTCCGAATACGGCTTTGACAAGCCGAGGTCTGCCGTTACAATCACATATGAAGATAAGACAAAGGCTGTAGTTTACGTGGGCGACGACGCTCCGCAGAGTGCCGGAACATATATAAAATTCGGCGACGGTGACGCAGTTTATCTTGTCGAAACCGACGCCGTAAGCGCATTTGACTACGGTCTTACCGACCTTATGAGCCTTACAATCAACGATTCTGCAACGGATTCCGACAACAGTCAGGCTTCTTCAATCAAGCTTTCGGGTTCAAATTTCAGCAGTGAAATCGAGCTTGTTCCAAACAATGACGGTAAAAATTCCGCATCTTACAGAATTACAAAGCCGAATGAGGTCTACGCAAGCGAGAGCGAAAGCAGTCTTGTTGAGGGCGCAATAAGAGGACTTTACGCCGAGAGCGTAAAAATGGTGAATCCGTCCTCAAATCAGCTATCGGAGCTTGGACTTTCAAATCCCTACGCAGAGGTAAAGGCTGTTTATCCCGATATTACGGTTGACGTTATCAGCTCAAAGCCCGACGGCGAGGGCAAGGTATATATAATGGAAAAGGGCGGAAAAGTAGTTTACGTTATGGCTTCTGCAAATCTGCCGTGGGTTACAACAAGCTACGAAAAGCTTGTCAGTGAATATGTGCTCAGCCCCAAAATGACCTCGCTTTCTCAGGTCAGCATAAGCGACGGCAACAAGACGTATGACTTTGATTTAAGCTCAAAAGAGGTTACTTCAACCGACAACGAGGGTAGTGAAACAACAACTACCCAGACAAGCGTTAAGTACGGCGACAAGGAAATTGAGCTTTCATACTTCTCAACGCTGTTCCAGAATATATCCTACACTGAGCTTGCAGATAATGATTCCGAGAGTGCCGGCGGCACACCCGTTCTGACGATTACCTATACTTACTCATCAGACAAGAGCAGTGATACGGTAAGCTTCTATGAAACAGGAGCAAACCGCTATGTTGCGTCTGTAAACGGCACGTCTGTAGGTCACGTTCACAAGTCCAACATAAACAAGGCTGTTAAGCAGATTGCCGACGTTGCGGCAAACAAACAAGTAGACTCGGTGTTCTAATTGAGCAGACAGGTCGGTGCATTGCTGAAAAGCGGTGCATCGACTTTTTTAGTGTGGAGTTTGGAGTGTGGAGAGTGGAGTTTCGGGTCGGTCGAGTGCCTCGACACGCAAATCTCCGAATTTGTAATAGTGCGTGTTGTATGGATAGGTTGCTTGCTGAACTTGTTTTGATATATTGATTTAAAGTGTAGGGAACAGTCTTGACTGTTCCGCCAGACTACAGCTAACCTTTGGAGAATCGGAACGGTCAAGACCGTTCCCTACATTAAAATGGGTTTAATTATAATTTCTGATTTGATAACTTTTAGTATTAACACGGTAGTAGGGGACGGGTTCCTACACGTCCCGTTTCATAAATTTCAACGCAATTTATGAAATACGGCAAACGCACTCCACACTCCAAACTCCCAAAAATGTGTAGACTTTTTTGTCGGCGTTTGTTATAATAAAATAATGAAAAGGGTGATATATATGAAAACGATAGATTTGGTCGTTCCCTGTTACAACGAGGAAGCAGGTCTTGAGCATTTTGTGCTTGAAACCAACAAGGTAATCGACTCGCTTCCCGACTACAGTTTCAGATACATTCTTGTAAACGACGGCAGCCGTGACAAGACTTATCTTGTAATGAAAAAGCTTGCAAAGCAATTTTCAAATATCAAATACATCTGCTTTTCACGAAATTTCGGCAAGGAGGCTGCAATGTATGCAGGACTTCAGCACTCAACGGCAGATTATGTTGTTGTAATGGACGCTGACCTTCAACATCCGCCCGAGATTTTTCCGCAGATGATTGAGGCTCTTGAAAAAGAGGGCTACGACTGCTGTGCAACAAAGCGTGACGAGCGTGAGGGTGAGAGCAAATTCAGGGGAATTTTCTCTAAAATGTTCTTTAAGATTTCCAACAAGCTCACCGACGTTAAAAACCCCTACGGCGCAATGGACTACCGTATGATGACAAGGCAGATGGTCGATTCTATCCTTGAGCTCGGCGAGGTTCAGCGTTTTTCAAAGGGCATATTCTCGTGGGTAGGCTTTAACACAAAATGGGTTTCCTTCAAGACGGTTGACCGTCAGCTCGGCACAACAACGTGGAAATTCTCAAGCCTGTTTAAATATGCGCTTGACGGAATCACCTGCTTTTCGGTTGCGCCCCTGCGATTTACGGCTGTTATGGGCGGCGTAATCTTCGTAATTTCGCTTATCTATATATTAATAACGCTTATTCAGACAT
>JBJEOX010000033.1:0-4016 GCA_051880935.1 Ruminococcus sp. | reverse complement strand
AACTACCGATTTTTCCACTCGATTTGACAGCGGTGGCACACCGCCGATTTGCGTGTCGAGGCACTCGACTAAATTATGGTTTAGCTTATTAATCAATTTGCATTTTATACAATAAAAAAACAATATAAAAAAGCGACGGCATCAAACCGTCGCTTTTTTATCAGGAAAACATATAAGTAAAATGACTATTACTTGTTGAAGATAGACATAATATCGTAGAATGTATCGTCCTCGTCGTCTGTCTTATCCTTTGTAGATTTTGAAGCAGCCTTATCGTCATCCTTGTCAACGATTACGGACTCATGCTCAAGCTTTTTCTTTGCAATCTGACCGTCGCCGTTAAAGCCTGTTGCGATAACGGTTACGCTCATTTCGTCCTGCATCTTGTCGTCGATTACAGCACCCCAGATGATGTTAGCGTCCTCAGAAACCTTATCCTTAATCATTGTTGAAGCTGCATCGATATCGTCAAGACTTACGTCAGCAGAAGCAGTGATATTGATGATAACGCCCTTTGCACCGTCAATTGAGGTTTCAAGAAGCGGGCTTGAAACAGCCTTGTCTGCTGCAACCGTAGCCTTGTCCTTGCCTGTTGCACTGCCCATACCCATATGAGCGTAGCCTGCGTCCTTCATTACGGAAGTAACGTCGGCAAAGTCGAGGTTTACAAGTCCGGGAAGAAGAATGAGGTCGGAAATACTCTGAACACCCTGTCTTAAAACGTCGTCTGCAATTTCAAATGCGTTCTGAAGCGTGATGCTTGTATCTGAAACATATTTAAGTCTTTCGTTGGGAACGATGATGAGTGAATCAACGCAAGCGGAAAGCTCTGCAATACCCTGCTCAGCCTGAGTCATTCTTCTCTTACCCTCAAAAGCAAACGGCTTTGTAACTACGCCGACTGTGAGAATTCCCATATCCTTCGCAATTTTAGCAACGACAGGAGCGGCACCTGTACCTGTTCCGCCGCCCATACCTGCGGTAACGAACACCATATCGGTATCTTTAAGGAGAGCCGCAATTTCGTCCTTGCTTTCCTCAGCGGCACTCTGACCGATTGCGGGCATTGAGCCGGCACCCTTGCCTCTTGTGAGCTTTTCGCCAATCTGTATTTTCTGAGAAGCTTTTGAAAGTCTTAAAACGTGCTCATCTGTATTAATTGCAATAAATTCAACATTCTTAACTTCCATTGTTACCATTCGGTTAACGGCATTTCCGCCGCCTCCGCCGACACCTATAACCTTAATTTTAGGCATATACTCATTTTCCAATTCCAGTTCAAAAGCCATTTTTACGTCCTCCTTAAAATCTTTTAAGCACTGTATAGCGATAAAATTCCATAATATTTAGAGTACACAATTATAATTCATATATTATCATACTTTTGCAAAAATATCAATGCTTTTGATATGATTTTCTGCATTTTTAATGACAATTTTTCAATTATTCGTCACTGTACAATCCGTTGTCGGCATATGCGCCGCCGTCGCCGTAATAATTATCCTGATATGTATTATCTCCTGCATCGCCGTAAGCGTTGTAGTCGCCCTGCGCCGAATAATCATTTGTGCCGTTGTCTGAATAAGCGTTGCTGTCATACGGCTCTCCGTAATTTTCAGTGCCGTTGTCAACATAACCTCCGTCGGAATATGAACCGTCGGAGTATGTATCTTCGCTCCAGGTGTAGCTGTCGTCGTAATACTGATAGGTGTCCGAATAATCGGCAGGCGCAGTTGTCGGCGGTGCTGTCGTAGGCACTGCTGTTTCGGCCGGCTTGTAGCGTGACACCTTTGTAGTGTTGCAGGAAGAAACGTCAAGCTTTCCTGCAATCGTGCCTGTGTTATTCGGGTCAAGCTTTTCGTTGATAATCGTCATTGCCGTTCTGATTTTATAGTCGATATCCTCAGGCAGTCCGATATTAATTGTAATACGCTTGTCGTATTCAAGCGTGATATTCGCTGTATCTGTGACGTCAAATGCCGTAATATCCTTTACATCGTTTGCAATAAGACTTTCGGAAACGTCCTCGAGAATATCGGGCACGTTTTCATCGCTGAAGGTTACATAATCTCCCGGATTTGTGCTCTTTAGCTTGTCGCATTTAAGTTCGGGGAGCTTGTCCGCGTTGCTGTCAACGCTGTCAAGAATACGTCCCTTTGCACTTATGAGAAGATATTTATCTCCGTTCTTTATTACGTATGACGGTACGGCGTCCGTAATTTTAATTGTGATTGTGTCGGGAATTGAAAAGCTGATTTCCGCCTTTTCTACATACGGCAGATTATCGGAAATGTTTTCGGGAGTACTTGTGAATGCTCCGACTATGATATTCTGCTGAAGCTCAACTCCGCTGAAAGCGATTATCTGCTCCTCGTAATAGTATTTGTCGCCCTCAACCTCGATTTTTTCTGTTTTGAACAGCACGGTAAGACTGAGCACTATGCCGATTACAAGCACTGCTAAGAAAATTGAGCTGTAAATCAGGATTCGTCTTAATCTTAACTGCTTTTGCGTAATCGGTTTTTTACGTCTGTGGATTACTTCGTTTTCCTGCTGATGAATTTCCTTTGCACGGCGTGACTGTTTTTGTCTTGCGCCGTATTCGTCTATGTAATAGCCGTCGTCAAAATCCTGCGGCTCGAGGTTTCTGATTCTCTCCTCGCTCTCACGCATATATTTTTCTTCACGGCTGATATTTTCAAATTTGACTGTTTTTCCTGAATTGACAGCCTCCTCAATTTTGCTTGAGGAACGCTTTTGGGTTGTCGTTTTTTTAGCTGTTGCAGAGGATTTTTTTGCCTTTTTTTCCTGTTCCCTGTGATACTTCTGAGCCTGCTTTGCAGCTGATTTTCTCTGCTTTGACAACTGCTTTCTGTCCTTTGACGAAAGCTCTTTTCTTTCACTCATCGGCAAACTTCCTCCTTCTTTAAATTTCGGTTTCTTCGGGCGACCCTATGTGATCGCCCGGAAACGTTACCTATATATCAATCTATAATTCGGGCTGCCGTTTTCACCTAAATATGCGACCTTTCCACCCGATTTGCCCGCCGAGGTACTCGGCTAAATTTTCTTTATGTCGGCTCCGAGGGCGGACAGCGTAAGCTCAAAGTTTTCGTATCCACGCTCAAGGTATCTTACTCCGCTGATTTCCGTCTGTGACTCGGCGCTCAGTCCTGCGACTACAAGTGCAGCCGCTCCGCGCAAATCGGTTGCCTCAACAGGCGCACCGTAAAGGGATTTTACGCCCTCAACTACGGCAACCTTTCCGACTGTTTTTATGTTTGCGCCCATTCGGATAAGCTCGCCCGTATGTCTGTAGCGGTTTTCGAATATGTTTTCAACAAAAACCGTCGTTCCGTCGGCTACGCAGGACACCGCAAGCAAGGGCGCCTGAGCGTCTGTCGGAAAGCCGGGATAGGGCATTGTACGAACGGTTTTCATAGCCTTTAGTGCTTCGGGAGCAGTAAATTCAAGAGTTCCGTTACAGCACCTTACTTTACAGCCTGCATCCTCAAAAACAGGAATTACAGACGCAAGGTGACTGCAAATTACTCCGTTCAGGGTTATCTTCGACCCCGTAACGGCGGCACACGCCATAAGCGTTGCACCGACGATTCTGTCGGGAATTATCGAGTGGCTTGTCGGGCTGAGCGTTTTGACTCCCTCGATTTCAACAACGCCCTCTCCTGCTCCGTAAATTTTTGCACCGCATTTGTTGAGGAAATCTGCAAGGTCGCATATTTCGGGTTCTCTTGCGGCATTTGTAACGGTTGTTGTGCCGTCTGCAAGACAGGCGGCTATCATTATATCCTCGGTTGCGCCTACGCTCGGAAACGAGAGGGAAATTTTGGCTCCCTTAAGTCCCTTTGGCGCAGTACAGTCAAGGTATCCATGCTTTTCACGGATATCGGCACCCATTTCACGCAGTGCCTTAAGGTGCATATCAATGGGGCGCAGACCTATTTCACAGCCGCCCGGAAAGCTCATTTTTGCTCTGCCGGTTCGTGCAAGAATTG
>JBJEOX010000032.1:0-4068 GCA_051880935.1 Ruminococcus sp. | reverse complement strand
AGGACAACAAAATTGAAACGGTTGTTGTGAGCGACGGTCAGATACTCGACAACTCGCTTAGCCTTTGCGGCAAAAACAAAGAAGATGTATATAAAATACTTAAAAGTGAGAATACAAGACTTAAAGATGTTTTTATTATGACGCTTGACGCATTGGGAAAATACAACATTGTGCAGAAAGAGGAAAATTTATGAAAAGAATATATGTTTCACTGATTTTTATTCTGATTGTAGCAATAAGCGCCGCTTTACAGCTTGGCTACGTCAGTGCAGAGGTTGATACGTTTGTTTCAATGATTGAGCAGAGCGACAAATATATGAGAAAAAGTGAATTTGAAGAAGCGATAAATGTTTGCAGAAATGTTGAAGAAAAATGGGACGATACCGCAAAGAAAATTGATATGCTTCTCATTCACGATTATGTTGACGAAATCGGAAATAGAATTTCAAATATGCGCTCGTACGCCGAGAATTGCAGTCCTGATATGTACTTTGCCGAAAGCACTACCGCAAAAAAAGAACTCGCCTCCATTAAGGAAAGCGAGTACCCGTTAGCTGAAAATATTTTATAATGAATTGAGCTGATTTGCTTTTGAAAATTTTGCTTTTACTGTTTCAATCAGCCGGAAAATAAGGAATACTACTGCATTGACAATTACAACGCTTGCACCTGTAGGTGTGTCGAGTGAATATGAAGCGCACATTCCGACAAAAAAGCAACAAACCGAAAGCACGCCCGAACAAAGAATTACCGACTTGAATTTTTTGCAGACTCTCATTGAAGAAAGTGCAGGGAAAATTATCAGTGCTGAAATGAGCAGTGTTCCCATTATTCTCATACCGATAACTATTGTCAGAGCGGTCAAGAGTGCTATGACAGTATTATATGCTCCAGTTTTTAAGCCCGTTGCCTTTGAAAAGCTCTCGTCAAAGGTAACGGCAAAAATTTTATTATAGAATATTACAAAAACAACTATAACTACAAGCGCAAGCACAGCACACATTATTGCGTCTGCATTTGTCGTTGCGAGGATACTTCCGAAAAGATACGAATTGAGGTCGGTATTTACCCCCGAAACACTTACGCAGACAACGCCGATTGCAAGCGAAGTGCTTGAAATGATTGCAATTGCGGCGTCGCCGTTGATTTTGCTGTTCTCGGAAAGCCTTAAAAGTAAAAATGCAGCAATAATTATGACGGGAACTGCAATCTCAAGCGGTGCAAGATTAAGAGATGCGGCTATTGCAAGTGCTCCAAAGCCTACGTGGGAAAGCCCGTCGCCTATCATTTAATAGCGTTTTAAAACAAGCGTTACGCCGAGCAGAGATGCACAAAGCGACACAAGCAAGCCCACAATAAAAGCTCTGATTATGAAATTATACGAAAACATTTCGGCAAGCATTTCTATCACTGCAAAGCACCTCCTCTGTGATTGTGACGGCAGTCATCACACGGACAGTCGGTTATCATAAACTTTCTGCCGATGTCGGAATGAAGATACTGATGCGCCGTACCGTAAAAATAGGTGTTCTTTGAAAGATGAAGAATTTTTGAAGCATTATTCACAGACGCCGTAATATCGTGCGATACCATAATTATCGTGATTCCGTTTTTATTGAGATTTTTAATCAGAGCATACATATCAGAGGATGCTTTAGGATCCAGTCCCGTTACGGGCTCGTCGAGAATAAGAAGCTTGTGCGTAGCACAAAGTGCCCTTGCAAGCAGTACTCTCTGTCGCTGACCGCCTGAAAGCTCTCTGAAACACTTTTTGCGTAATGGATAAATTCCCGTAAGCTCCATATTTTTAGCCGCAATTTCCTTTTGCTCCTTTGAATAGAACAGAGTGTGCTTTTTGTTAAGGCAACCCGAAAGCACTACTTCGGAAACCGAGGCAGGAAAATCCTTTTGAAGTACAGTCTGCTGAGGGAGATAACCGATTTCGCACTGCTTTAATCCGTCACCATAGGAAATCGAGCCGCTTTGAACCGACAAAAGCCCGAGCAAGCACTTCATAAGCGTAGTTTTGCCGGAACCGTTCTCGCCTACTATGCATACATAATCACCCTCGTTGATTTTCAGGTTAATATCCGACAAAACAATTTTGCCCTCATAACCCATTGAGGCATTTTTTATTTCAATAAGTGCCATCAGTTCAAAGCCTCCTTAAGAGCATTTGCGTTTTGTTCCATTAAAGAAATATAAGTTACTCCGTCTGCAAATTCGTCTTTCGTTACGTTATGACAAGAAGAAAAACGCATAGCTTTTGCTCCTGTGTCCTCCGAAATCAGCTTTGCAACCTTGCCGTTTGAGAATTCAAGATAAAATACCACAGGAACATTATTCTCACAGGTGAAATCTATCATATGAGTTACTGTAGAAATACTCGGCTCGGTTTCACTGCTGCAACCGGGAAAAGCACATTCATATTCAAGTGAATAGTCGGTTACCAAGTAGAGAAAAGGAAAGCGGTCACCGAAAACTACTGTGTTTCTTTTTGCATTACTCACAATATCTGAAATTTCCGAGTCAAGAGTATGAAGTTCAGATAAATAACTGTCTTTGTTTGAGGAATATGTTGCTTTATTTACTGAATCGCATAAAGACAATTCATTATATATAGCAGTTGTTAATTTTTCTGCGTTCCTAATGGAAGTCCAGATATGCTCATCATATTCTTCGCCGTGCTCATGCTCGTGTTCTTCTTTGTGTTCTTCATGGTCGTGTTCTTCATGGTCGTGTTCTTCGTGGTCAACGCTTTGTTCGTAAAGCAAGTCAACATAATCCATCATTCTTAAAGCTTTCATATTCTTATTTTCAATTGAATCAAGCACGCTTTCTACCCATTCATCACTCTCGCCACCGTTATAGATGAAAATATCGCAATTTTCAATAGCAACTATATCCGACGGAGAAGGGTCGTAGCTATGCGGCTCGCTTCCCGGTGAAAGCAAAAGCCTGATGTCTGCTTTATCACCTGCAATACTGCGTGTAAAATCGTAGTAAGGAAAAATTGTTGTAACAACGCTTATTTTACCGCTATCGTTTTTTGATTCGCTTGTTTCAGACGAACAGGATGACAAAGAAAATAAAGTTGTAAAAAATATAAATAACGAAAGTGCGAATGATAATAATTTTTTCATTAATTACGCTCCGAAAAACAAGGGGCTGCACAGAATATAATTATTCTGAATGCAACCCCTGAAATTATAAATGTAAAAGCAATTACTTAGATGCTTTCTTTAAAGCTTTCTTTTCCTTCTTGTGATTCTGCCACATTACCCAGAGAGGACCGGCAATGCATACTGACGAGTAGCAACCTGAAATTACGCCAATCATCATAGGAAGTGCAAACGACTGTACAGAAGAAATATTGAAGAATATAGCAACAATATAAACGATCAGAATAGCTGAAAGCGTTGTAACTGATGTCATAATTGTTCTCTTGATTGTCTTTGTGCAGCTGAGATTGAATACCAAACCTGCATCTGCCTTACTGCCGAGAGCCTTTCTTTCTTCACGCACACGGTCGTAAATTACGATTGTATCGTTAAGTGAATAACCGAGAATCATAAGTACAACTGCAATAAAGTTAGAATCAATCGGCATCTGGAAGATAACGTAGAGGAAATAAATCATTGCAATATCGTGGAAAAGTGCAACGAGAGCCATAACACCGGCTGAAAGACCGCCGATTTTCTTGAATCGGAATGTAACATAAAGCACCATAAGAATTGACGCAATTGCTACGGCTGTAAGACACTTTAAGAGGAAGTTAAAGCCCATTGAAGCGTCAACAGAGTTTGATTCAAGGCATTTGAAATTATTGTCGGGATACTGCTTCTGAAGGTCAGCTTCAAGATTTTGCTGAATGTCGGTTTCAATAGCGTCATTTCCAGAGAACTGAACAGAAACGTTGTTACCCGAATTACCCATAATATCTGTTGAGAATGATGTGGTAATCTTATCTGTAGTCTTGTTCTGTATGTAATTATAGAGCTCAGTCTGGTCAATCTCACCGCTGTAGCTGAAACGCAGAGTTGCACCGCCGGAGAACTGAATGTCGAG